>DATDJA010000082.1:0-4393 GCA_036520795.1 Candidatus Limnocylindrales bacterium | reverse complement strand
GCGATCGCGATCACGCTGTTGGTGCTCGAGCTCTCTGTCCCGGCTGTCGGCGGTCGCCTCATGCCCGCCCTCGCCGAGCAGTGGCAGGAGTTCCTCGGGTACCTGATCAGCTTCGTGTTCATCGGCGGGATCTGGGTGAGTCACGCCGGCATGACCAAGTTGATGCGGCACGCCGATTCGTTGGCGTACGGGATCGACCTGCTGATGCTGCTGTTCGTGGGTGTCCTTCCCTTCTCGACCAACCTGATGGTCACCCACCTGTCCGGTCCGGACGTGGAAGCCGCGGTCATCATCTACGGGGTCAATGTCCTGCTGGCATCGCTCTGCCTGAGCCTGCTGATGTTCTACATCGCCAGCGAGCGATCGCTCGTCGTCGACGGGGTCGCCGACGAGACTTTGGAGGGCAAGGTCCGTCAGCGGTGGGTGGTGATCGCCCTGAACGTGGCGGCGATCGCGCTCGCCCTCGTGCTCCCACTCGCGGCGGTCGGCCTGTACCTGTTCATGACGTTCCTGGCGCTGGCCCTGCCGCTGATCCACCTCCGGCGGCATCGGCACTAGGACACCGCGAGCTGCACGGCGCCGCCGGCCGACTTTGCCCATTTGAGTATCCTGTCGCGGCGCCCGGGGTCGGAAAGACGGACCGAGGCACAAGTGCGGCCACCCCTTCGGGATCTGACCGCGTGCGCAGATGAGGTAGGTTCCGCGGGGCCAAGTACCTTTCGACCTGACGATCAACGCCGCAGGGAGGAACCGAATTGCCGCAGTCAGACACGCCGCGGGGCCGGGGCCACGAGTGGACCCTGCACGCGGTCACTACAACGTCCGGCGCCGACGCCGTAGGCATCTGCACCCGATGCGGCCTGGTGCGCATTGCGCCGGCCACCCACATGAGCCCGGGCGAGCTCGATCTCGGTGGGGAGTGTCCGGGGACCTCGGCCGCCCAGTACTCGACCGACCAACGCTGACGACGATCAGGGCCCGGGAAGCCCGGCGTCGGGCTAGGTCTTGTCGGGGTGCTCGACTTCCGTGAACAGGTCGCCCTGGGCGGCACCGGATCCGGCGCGTCCACCGCCCATGCCCCGCAGCACCCAGGCCGCGCCGACCGCGATGGCGGCCCCCAG
Source organism: Candidatus Limnocylindrales bacterium (assembly GCA_036520795.1). Taxonomy (GTDB): domain Bacteria; phylum Chloroflexota; class Limnocylindria; order Limnocylindrales; family CSP1-4; genus CAIXZV01. Next base: position 3,272 of record DATDJA010000082.1, on the reverse strand, counting down.
GATCGGGCCGACGACGTAGACCCAGTAGCCGGTGAAGTTCATGCCGATGAGGTCCGGTCCGAACGTGCGTGCAGGGTTCATGGAGGCACCGGAGATCGGACTGCCCCACAGGCCCGCGAGCGCGATGTAGGCGCCAACGCCAGCCGCCCCGAAGATGCCGATGTTCTGGGCGCCGGATGCGGTGCCCAGGATGACGCACACCAGGCCGAACGTGAGCACGGTCTCCATGACCAGCGCCGCCCCGTCCGAGTAGTTGGTCGCCGGGTAGTTCGAGCCGTAGGTCGCGGAGACGCCGATGACGGTGGTGAGCAGCAGGGCCGCCAGCGAGGCGCCGATGAGCTGGGCGACGATGTAGCCCGGCACCCGGCGCCACGGGAAGTCGCCACGCAGCGAGAACGCGATGCTCACCGCGGGATTGAGGTGGGCGCCCGAGACCTTGCCCATGAACAGGATGATCGCGAACACCATCAGGCCAGGGGCGACCACCGCGTCGGTGCGAGTGATCGTGTTGGGGAACGCCTGCCCCATCATCCCGCCGCCCGCGGCAACGAGGACCAGGAAGAACGTCCCGAGCACCTCCGAGAACAGCCGCCTCCACTCCTGCTTCGGATCCTGAAAGTTCTCCAGAGTGGTCGCGATCTCGCGATCAAAGTACTCGATCACGCCTGCCTCCCATCGTCATCACGTCCCATCGCGGCGGGCACCGCGCGGAATGGCAGTCTACCCGCGCGGTTAGGCCCGCGACGGCGCTACCCGAGCGCTTCCGCAAGCTCGCTGGCTCGTCGCCGCTCGTCGGCTGTCGTCCCCTCGTCGGCCTCCGGGACCGCAACGCCCGAAGCCTGGATGAGCCAGGCACGCGCCTCGTCGGGATGGTCGAGCCGGTGCGCGAGGTCCGCCCGAAGGACCAGGGCGCGGTAGGCGACCCCGCCCGCAATCGGCGGATCGGCGCGGAACGCCGAGTCGAGCGCCGAGGCGGCCGCCGACGGATCGCCCTTCGAGTCGGCGAGCGTGACCGCGGCGCCGAGCGACCGCTCGAGCCGGGACATCGTCGCCACGGTGCCGGTCGGGCGCGCTTCGATTGGCTGGCCGATCCGGATGTGGTTCCCTGTCGGGTCGACGACGACGAACTGGCGCACGCCGTACGCCATGTCGCGCAACGCGCCGATCCGCGGATACCCGTGACCAGGAACCCGGCCGGTCGCCGCGCGCAGCCCGTCCGTCATCGCCTCGTACAGCCGATCCACGTCGTCGACGATCACGTAGCAGGTTGACCAGTTCGCCTCGGGCTCCAGCGCCTTGAGGACGAAGAACTGCAGCTCGATCGCGCCGCGGGCGATGGCCGCGTAGGTGTTCGGGCGCTCCTGGCGGTAGGTCACCTCGAACCCGAGCGCCCCGTAGAACGCGAGGGTCGCGTCGATCGACCGACACGGGAGGATCGGGATCGTCCGTTCAGGCATCGTACGATTCTGCCACCCCAAGCACGAGGAGCTCCGATCGATGACCGAGATCCCCGACGACGTCGAGATCGAGACGATCTGGGTCGTCGAGGTCCCGTATACGCCCGAGGCGGAGGTGCGCCGACCGCAGTTTCGTCGGGCCCACCTGACGCGGATCGCGCGCCTTATCCGCGAGGGACGGGTCGTCGAGGCCGGCGGCACGGCCGACTTGACCAAGGCGGTCCTTTTGATCCGGGCCGAGACCGAGGCCGAGGTGCTGGCCCTGATCGAGGAGGACGTCTACACCTCGGGCGGCGTTTGGCACTCGCCCATCGCTCGCGCCTTTGGGCGCGTGATCCCGCGGGAGGCGACCTCGGGGTAGACTCCCGCCCATTGCCACGCCACGCCCCGGAGTCCCGATGAGCTTCCTCACGCGCACGCTCGGCCTCGACAATCCCGCCTCGCCCGAACTGCCCGTCGACCCGCACGCCCCGTTGCCCTCCGCGAGCGAGGCCGACACAGCGAGCGTCAAGCTGATCGCGCTGCAGCTGTCGGCGATGCCGCCGGCGCGAGCCCGATACCTCGCGGCCTTCGCGTACCTCCTGGGTCGGGCGGCCGACGCCAACATGTCGATCAGCGACGACGAGACCGCCGAGATGGTCAAGCTCATGGAGGACGCCGGCGGCCTGGACCCGGAGACGGCGCGGCTCGTCGTCGTCCTGGCGACGGCGCAGGCCGACTCCTACGGGGCCACCGAGGACTTCCTCGTGACCCGCGAGTTCAAGGCGATCTCCACCGTGGAGGAGCGCGAGCAGCTCCTCCGCTGCTGCTTCCTCGTGATGGCGGCCGACGACGAGATCGACGAGACGGAGTCGTGGCTGGCCAATCGCCTGGCCGAGGAGCTCGACATCGAGCGCCCCGACCTCAACGAAATCCGCAACGAGTTCTACGACCAGCTCTCGAGCGTCCGCGAGATCCGGCGGTTCGCCGCCAACTGATCGCAGAGCCCCGGCGGCCGGCCGGGGATGGACGAATGACGATGGCGGCCGCCGACGGCCGCCGATGGCGAGCTCCCTGGCGCGCGACGACGATCGCGGCAACGCCGGTCGAGTGACCGGGTCATGGGAGAGCCGCACACGATGTCCGCTTCGACCCCTACCGCGTCCTCGACCTTCTGGACGACGACCCAGCCGCAGCGCGGCGTCGCCTCGCGCCTGACCGCGGGTTTCCTGTTCATCACGACGGGCGTCGTGCTCGCCTCGGCCGTGCTCGGCCTGAGCGTCGCCAGCGCGATCATCGCCCGGGGCATCGTCGTCGCAGACGCCGGTGACGTCGCCACCATCCGCGCCCTGACCCCGTTGTTCGCACTGTTCGGCGTCATCGCCGCGGCCCACCTCGTGGCCGGGTTCGGGATGGCGTTCGGCAGCCGCCAGGCGGCCTCGCTCGGGATCGGGCTCGGTGCCTTCAACGTCGTCGCCGGCGTGGTCGGCCTGATCGTCGCGGCAACCGGCTCGCGGAACCAGGCGGACGGCGTGGGCATCGCGATGACCTTCGTCGCGATGGGCATCGTGCTCGCGGTCGCGGCCCGCGCGGCCGACTGGAACACGCATGGCCCGGTCGACGCGGACTGAACCTCGACGGCGACTCGCCGGCTGCGGCAGCGGCCGGTAAGGGCGCGAAAGGCCCGCGGCGCTGGGCTCAGCCCAGGCTGAGGTCGATGACCCCCTCGCCGACCCGCCGACGCAGTTCGGCCAGCAGCTCGGCGTCGTAGGCGACGCCCCGCAGCTCCATCGGCAGCGCCGAGCCGCCGGGGGCCGGCACGTGCACGACGACCCG
>DATDJA010000081.1:0-7683 GCA_036520795.1 Candidatus Limnocylindrales bacterium | reverse complement strand
GTCGCGATCTGGATGCTAGGGGGCGACGATTCGACCATCGACGACCGGTGCAACCGGCTGATTGGCCGTCACGTAGTTCGCGACGACGTCGAGCAGCAGGTCGCCCTTGAACTGCACGTCCGTCCCCTGCAGGAAGACCGTGTAGCCGTCGCCACCGGTGTACATGAAGTCGTTGGTGATGAAGCGCACCGTGTCGGCATCGCCGACCTCGGTCAGCGGCCCGGCGGGTCCCTCCGGCGCTTTCCAGAGGTGGTCAATGACTGGAGCCGTTCCGTTGCAGTGGTACTGCACCTTGAGGCCCGCGATCTGGGGGAATCTGCCGGTGCCGCCCGGCCCGCCGCAGAACGGCGTGAACCCGTTGGTGAACGCGGTCTTCATCTGGGCGCCGGTGAGCGTCTCGATCACCGACGAGTTCCCGAACGGGAGGACCGCAAAGAGTTCGCCGAGCGTGATCACGCATTCCCCCTCGCTCGCACTCGGCGGCGAGCACGGGAGGTCGGCACGCAATCCGCCGGAGTTCGTGTAGGCGGCCTCCGCCTCCGCTCCGTACTTGTCGAGCATCGCGTCGGCAACGAGGTTGCCCATCGCCGACTCCTTCCGGCGATCGAGGTCGCGGAAGATCGAGAATGCCTGATTGCCCACCACCTGGTTGAGGATCGGGGCAACCTGCGCGTTGGCGGCATCGACGATCGCCTTGACGTCAGCGCGCGGCGTCACCCCGAGGGCCTTGGCCACGCGAGTGGATGCGCCGATCCAGGCGACATCCCCGCCTTTGATCATCAGCTGCAGCACCGAGAAGCTCGTGCCCGCGTTGATTCCCTCCACGATCGGGAACTTCCCGTACTGGAGGTTGGAGATGCGGTGGGTATGCCCGACGATCATCGCGTCGACCGTCGTGTCCTGGAGCTGGTCCGCGATCGAGAAGATCGGCCCGGTCCACGCCGCCGCCGGCGTGCTGCCGATGGCGTTGCGCCCGAGGGCGGTGCCCTCGTGAATCACGACCAGCTGGACCTTGACGCCCTGCCTCCGCAGCCGTTCCGACTCGGCACGAATGCGTGGTCCCTCGTCGAGGAACGTCAGGCCCGCGGTGGCTCCCGCCGACACCAGCTCGGGCGTTTCCTGCAGCTCGGCGCCGATGACGCCGACCTTGGTGCCGTTCACGTTGAACACGGCCGAGGCGCCGTCGAGCCACGGCGGGATCTTGCCCGTCGCAGTCTCGACCACGTTCGACGCGAGGAACGGGAAGTTTGCGCGCGCGATGTGGTCCTCGAGCCTGTCGACGCCATAGTCGAACTCGTGGTTGCCGAGCGACGTGGCGTCGAGCCCCCACGCGTTCTCCACGTCGATCGCCGGCACGTCGTCGAGCAGACCCGAGTTCGGGGGGCTTGCGCCGACGTTGTCGCCCGCAGCGAGCAGCAGGCCGGGCCGGCGGAGGCTCGCGAACTCCTCGTCGAACCAGGTCGCCAGGTTGCCGGCCCCGCCCACGGCGGCGGAGATCCCGTTGTCGTAGACGAGGGTGCTCGAGTCGAGCTGGCCGTGGAAGTCGTTGAGGCCGATGACCTCAATGGGCTTGTAGGCCCACCCTCCGTCGACCATCTCGGTCATCACGCGGCCCTGGCTGTGCTGCGGGACGGGGATGTCGAGCAGGAACGCGAGGGTCGGTGCGAGATCGATCGTGCGGGCGTCGACGGTCTCCCGATCGACGCCGCGACCGCCGGCGAGGAAGGTCGCCCGCATGTTGATGTTGTTGGCGAGGTCGACCACGTCCGGCACGTAGCCGTGCTGGCCGAAGAAGGCTGACGGCGCGATCAGGGTGCCCGGTGTCGCGGCGTCGAACTGGTACGGAGGGTAGGAGAACACCACGAGGTCGCCGGTCCGCGTGGGGTGGGCCATGTCGGTAGTCGAGCCCGGTCCGTTGGGGATGTACCGGGCCTCGGCCTTGGTGAAGGTCCGGTCGATGACCTTCCAGTCCTCGGCCTGGCCGTCGTGGGTCCAGTCGTTGGGATCCTTGATCGCCTTGAATGCGTCGCGAATCTTTGTCACCGTCGCCGCGACGTTGGCCGAGGGGATCTGGACGAACCCGCCGGCCGGGTCCCGGCCCACGACGTTGAGGTAGATCTGGAGCGCGCCGCCGGCCCAGCAGGCCTTGGCGCTCCCGATCGTCTCGCCGGTAGCCGTCCGGCAGTTGCTCGTCTGGGAGGCGGACAGCAGCCCGAGGTCCTTCAACACCTTGCTCGCGTCGATCGCCAGGAACTGCGGTGCGAACCCGTGGTCGGACGAGACGAAGGTCGTGGGATCCCTGCCCACCAGGCGGCGGGCGAGAGACAGGACGTCGTCGGCCTCGGCGTAGGCGTTGCGGACGAACGCGGACCGCTGGGCGACCCGGTTGTCCCTGACCCCGTCGAGGTTGACGTCGTCGTACGCCGGGTTGGGCTTGCCGCCCGGCACGGTCGGGCTGATCAGCCCCAGGAACTGGTGCTGGATCTCGTCGGTGACCGGGAATCCGGCCAGGATCAGGTCCGGATGGTAGGTCCGCGCAACGTAGCGAAGCATCGGGAGGTGAGCCTTCGACCAGTACTCGCCCTGCTCGACGTAGGTCTCCTCGGACACGATGCCCGCCTCGAGAACCGCGAAGTCACCGGCGGTGGACGTCGGGAAGCTCTGGGCCAGGTACTCGGCGAAGTCGCCGGTGAAGCCGGGCTCGCCCGGCCATGCGGCCCAGCGGGCGTTCGCGCGCGACACCGATGTGTGGAACAGGCGCACCTTGGACAGGTCGGCGGTGAGCTGCTCGACCTTGACCAGGAAACCAGCGGTCAGGCCGGCGCTCGCGCCCCCGATGATCTTGATCTTGACGTCGGCCCACTGGCCCTTGCGCAGGATGCCGACCGAGTCGGCACCGTCCTTGGACGGCGAGAAGAGCACCCGGTTGTAGTTGACGACGCCGTCGTTGGTGCTGTCGAAGATGTAGGCGTTGAGACCGTACTTGTCCTCGCCGAAGTCGATGACGCGCAGCCGCATCTGCATGGCCGGACTGTTCGACGACGGCACGTTGACCCAATCCGTCGCCGGCGACGGTGCGGCTGCCGGGAAGGCCGGCTGGTTCGCGTACCCGGCCGGGTGATCGAACTGGAGGCCGAACTGCGCGATGAACGCGGCGCTGTCGAGCTGGGGGTCGCCGGGGCCGGCGATGTAGTTGGTCGCCACCCCACGACCGGAGAAGAAGCTGCGGAAGTCGATCGTCGGCCCGGTGGTCGCGGCCTGGATGCCGCCCGCCCACTCGACCTGGGCGACCTTCAGGCCCGCTCGCTCGGCGCTTTGGGCGATCGTCTCCGCCTGCAGCGCGGTGGCGCTGAACGCCGAGGTGCTGTTGGCGAACGTGCCACCGTTGATGTGGAACGTGTTGTTGGTGGAGCCGTGGACGCCGGGCCAGGCGCCCGTCGCCAGGCTGTACCAGCCCGCGCCCGTGTTCGGGGGCGCCTGGGTGAGCAGCCCGTTGCCGGACGCTTTCGTTCCCTTGCGCAGGAACTCGGCCATCGTCGGCATGAGGCCCCGAGCCGCGTACTTCGCGACCAGATCCTGGCGCATCCCATCGGCGGCGAAGAACACCGCGCCCGGGTCGTCGTGACCGCCGCCGCCTCCGCCTCCGCCTCCGTGATCGGGCTTGGCGGCCGCTGCTGGCGAAACCAGCGCGGACGACAACAGGCCAACGACGGCCAACAGGAGAATCGATCGCCGGATTCGGGACCGGTCCACAGAACACCTCCATGCCGAAGGGCACACGGCTCAAGGGGCGGCTGGCGCAGGGCCGGTGAGGTGTTTTGCCTCCACCGCAACCCCCGCGATGGTGCTGACTCGACGATAACCCACCGTCAACGTGACGTGAAGTCGTGTTGGCACCAGATCACGCGGCGCCGGCGTTGAGTCGCGCATAAGAGGGGCGCGGGAGGATTCGGTGGTGACAGAACGCACCACGCATCCGTCGGTCGCCGAGCGCCTCGGACGGCTGGCGCCGGACCAGCGAGCCGCGGCCACGGCACCGCCCGGGCCGGTCCTGTGCGTGGCCCCAGCCGGCAGCGGCAAGACCACCACATTGGTCGCGCGGGTCGCCTGGCTGGTCGATGGCGGTGCCGACCCAGGGTCCGTGTGCATCGTCGCCTTCAACAAGCGTGCCGCCGAGGAACTCACGGCGAGGCTTGACGCGGCGCTGGCGCCGCTCGGGCTGCCCGCGGGATCCGTCCGGGTGCGCACGTTCCACGCGCTCGGCCGCGAGATGCTCGTGGAGGCCGGCGTGTCGGTCGACCCGCTGATCGATCGGGACGCGCTCCTTCGAGAGCTCTTCCCGGAGGTAGATGCCGCGGGACGCGGACGGCTGGACCTCGCCTTCTCGCGCCTGAAGCTCGACCTCCGGGTGAGCGTCGACGACATCGCTCGCGACCCCGAGCCCGGCCCGGTCGCCCGCGCCTTCGTCGCCTACCAGCGCGCCGTCACCGACTCCGGTGGCGTCGACTTCGACGACCTCGTCGTGCGGTCGCTGGCCCTGCTGGAGTCCGACGAGCGCGAGCTCCGCCGCTGGCGCGCCCGCTGCGCGTCGCTCCTCGTCGACGAGGCGCAGGACCTCGACCGGACGCAGCTCGAGCTCGCACTCCTGCTGGCTGCCCCGGCCAACAACGTCTTCCTGGTGGGCGACGACGACCAGACGATCTACGGCTGGCGGCTCGCGGACGTGCGTCGCGTGTTGGGGCTCGCCGCATCGCTCCCGGGCCTTCGACGGGTCGACCTCGAGACCAACTACCGCTGCCCCCGGCCGGTTGTGGAACGCGCGGTGCGGCTCGTGGAGCACAACCGGGAGCGGTTTGCGAAGCGGATCCTCGCCGGCCCGGCCGCTACGGGCAGGCTCGTGCTGGCGCCCGACGCCGCCGACGACCTCGTCCGCACCGTCCGCGCCATGCGCACGTGGCCCGCCGACGGCTCGACGCGTGCGGTGCTGGCGCGGACCAACCGGGAGCTGTTGACGGCCGTCGTCGCGGCCGTGGAGTTGCGACTCCCCTTCAGCGCGCCCGAGCTCACGCTGCCGATCGAGGACGAGCGACTGGACGCGCTGCTGGACCGCGCCACCCACGACGCGGGTGCCGGTTCGCCGCTCATTGCCCTCGGCCGGCTGCGCTCGATCCTTCGCGTGGAGGCGGCGGCGGACCCCTCACCCGGTGGCGACATCGGTGACGGCCCCAGGCCCGCGGACCTCGTCACGGCCATGATCGGCTGGGCCGCTCCCCTGCCCTCCATGGCGGCGCTGCGCGCGGCGATCGATGAACGTCTCCGGCTGCTCGGAGAGCTCCGACGCGATGACGCCGCCCTGTCCCTCGCGACCGCCCATGGCACCAAGGGCCTCGAGTGGGATCACGTCGTCGTACTCGCGGACGGCTTCCCGGGCCGCCGGTCGATCAGCGACGCGGCCGAGCCGGAGCGGGCGCTCGAGGAGGAACGGCGGCTGGCGTACGTCGCCTGGACCCGCGCCCGCCGCTCGCTCACGCTGCTGTTCGACCCGCAGGCGCCGTCCCGCTTCCTGCTCGAGGCGTTCTCAGCCGCCGAGCTCGGTGTGGGCACCAACTCGGCCGCCGCGTAGACTCGCCATCGTTCGTCCGCCCCGATCCCGCCCACTCGATGGAGACCCGCATGCCCACGCTGCGCGACGGTACGACGCCGATGCTCGCCCACGGCTCGATCTACCTCCGCGCCGCCGAGCGCGCCGACATCCCGCTGTTCGTCGCCTGGTTCAACGACTACGCGACGTCGCGGACGCTCTCGATCCGCGCGCCGATGTCCTCGGCGAGCGAAGAGCAGTGGTTCGAGCACGCGCTCGCCGACCAGGGCAAGAGTGGCTACCACTTCGTCGCCTGCCTGATCGGAGACGACCGGCCCATCGGGACCATCGGGTTTTTCGACCTCGACCACGTTAACGGGAGCGCGGCGCTCGGGCTGTCGATCGGCTCGGCCCCGGACCGGGGCAAGGGCCACGGTTCGGCCATGATCGAGGCGCTGCTCCGCTTCGGGTTCGCGAGCCTGCGCCTCGAGCGGATCGAGCTCGACTGCTACGACTTCAACGCTGACGCGCACCGCCTCTACCAGCGGCTCGGATTCGTCGACGAAGGGGTCGCGCGGCACCGGGTCTTCCGCGAGGGCCGGCACGTCGACCTGTTCAAGATGTCGATGCTCGCCGGCGAGTGGCGGGCGACCCGCGGGTCCGAGTCCTAGCCGCCGACCTCGCGCTTCGCGAGCGCCTTGAGCAGTCGGTCGATCGCGTCGAGGAACGGCTCCGTGACGTCCTCGGGCAGCACGTCCCGGACGGAGTCCTTCGGCCCGTACGCCGCCCGCGCCCGGAGCGCGGTCCGCCGGAGATCGCCGATGGCATCGTCCCGCAGCCGGTCCGGGATCGGCTCGAAGTAGGCGAGCCAGCGGGCGGCTTCGGCGGTGCGCGCGGCCGCGACGAGGCGATCGCAGGCGCGGGCCGCGACGAGGCCCGCCTCGTCGATGGCGGGATACAGGTGGCGCGCCGCGCCGCGGGACGCGGCGTCGCGGCCCTCTCGGGCGGTCGTCACAGGTCCGAGAGCGACGCGCTCGCGACCCCCGAGTCCGCCGGCCGGACGAGGACAAGCGCCAGGCGCTTGCGCTCGGAGCCGTTGACGAGGATCCGGAACGAGTAGTCGCCGGGCGACGGGAAGGTCAGGTTCCAGAGGTCGATGGAGAAGGTCAGGATCGCGTCCCGCCCGTCGGGGTGGCCGCGCGCCTGGAGGCTGCCCGTCGCGCCCGTCACCTCGTGGCCGTCGGGGTCGAGCAGCACGATCCGCAGCTCATGCTCACGGTCGGTCTCCGGCGCGGTCACCAGGAGCCCGACGACCAGCGCCACGTGCGGGTGGCGGAGCGGGAAGGTCCGCCCGCCGATGCGCGTGATGCCGCCGCCGAGGACGTGGAACTTCTGGCCAGGCTGCGTCTCCGCGGCATCGGCGAGGAAGGCGTAGTCGATCTCCGGCATTGGCCCATCCTAGAGGGTGTCGCAGGGGGTGACGACCGGATCGCGGCGCGCGGGCGGGCCGCTAGCGATCGCCTGCGGACGGCGCCGCCGCCACGCGCTTGGGCGACGGGGCGATATCGATCGCCGCCGCGTCATGACCGTTGCCGCCGACGCCCGGCCGCCCGGCCTCGTCCGCGAACGTCACGTCGCTGAGCGGGACGAGGGGCTCGCCCCGCAGGACCCGGGCGAGGTACTCGCCGGTCGCGGAACCCGGCGTCTCGGCGACGGCCTCGGGCGTGCCCTCGGCAATGACCAGGCCTCCGCGGTGGCCGCCCCCCGGCCCGAGGTCGACGATCCAGTCGGAGGTCTTGATCACGTCGAGGTTGTGCTCGATCACGAGCACGGTGTTGCCGTTGTCGACGAGGCGGTGGAGGACCTGGAGCAGCTTGTCGACGTCGGCGAAGTGGAGGCCGGTCGTCGGCTCGTCGAGCAGGTAGAGCGTCTTGCCCGTAGCCCGCTTCGACAGCTCCGTTGCGAGCTTGACCCGCTGCGCCTCGCCGCCGGACAGCGTGGTCGCCGGCTGGCCCAGATGGATGTAGCCGAGGCCCACGTCGAACAGGGTCTGGAGCTTGGCCTTCACCGTCGGGACCGCGGCGAAGAACTCGTTCGCCTCC
>DATDJA010000080.1:0-2585 GCA_036520795.1 Candidatus Limnocylindrales bacterium | reverse complement strand
TGCCACAGCATCACGGGCTCGGCGCCCGCGATCGTGACGGAGTTGACGGCGTCGATGTCCCGGTTGGAGCCGGGAAACAGCACGATGCCGATGCGGGCGGTCACCCGGCCGCCCCCGTGCCGGTGGCCACCGACCGTGCCTCGCCGACCGCCTCGACCTCGTAGGCCTCGATCAAGGGGTTCGACAGCAGGTCGCCCGCCAGCCGCTCGACCACCGTCCGCGCCGACGCCTCGTCGGCCGCCGTGACCGTCAGCTCGACCCGCCGCCCGACGCGCACGGCGCCGACCCCCTCGATCCCGAGGTGCGGCAGGCTGCGCTCGACGGCCCGGCCCTGCGGATCGAGGATGCCGGGCTTGGGCGTCACGTTGACGGCGAATCGGAAGGCGCGGGTGGGGTCGCTCATCGGGCGATGACATCCTCCTGGAGGTAGCGGTCGAAGCTGGCGCCGGTGATCAGCTCGAAAGCGGCGACATAGCGGGCGCGTGTGCCAGCGACGACGTCGAGCGGCAGCTCGGGGCCGGGCGGCGTCTTGTCCCACGCCTGGCCGACGAGCCAGTCGCGGACGTACTGCTTGTCGAAGCTCGGCTGGGGCCCGCCCGGGCGGTAGGCCGCCGCGTCCCAGAAGCGCGACGAGTCGGGCGTCATGACCTCGTCGATCAGCAGCAGCTCGCCCGAGGGGAGCACGCCGAACTCGAACTTGGTGTCCGCGAGGATGATCCCAGCCCGCTCGCAGACCTCCGCGCCGTGACGGTAGAGCGCGATCGAGGTCTCGCGAATAGCCGCCGCGAGCGCAGGCCCGATCAGCGTCTCGACACTCTCGAACGGGATGTTCTCGTCGTGCTCGCCCATCGGCGCCTTCGTCGCGGGCGTGAAGATCGGGGCCGGGAGCCGGTCGCTCTCGCGCAGGCCCGGGGGCAGCGGGATCCCGCACACCGCCCCGTCGTCGAGGTACGCCTTCCAGCCCGATCCCGACAGGTAGCCGCGGACGACGCACTCGATCGGCAGCACCTCGGCCAGCCGCCCGATCATCATCCGGCCGCGGAGCGTGTCCACGATGTCCGGGTCGCCGTCGGTGATCTCCGCGGGGACGTCCGCCGGGTCGGTCGAGAGCAGGTGGTTCGGGACGATTGAGGAGGTCTGGGCGAACCAGAACCGCGACAGGCCGGTCAGCACGCGCCCCTTGTCGGGAATGGGCGTCGGCAGGACGACGTCGTACGCCGACAGCCGGTCCGAGGCAACGAGCAGCAGCCGGTCGTCGCCGATGCGGTACAGGTCCCGCACCTTGCCGGCGCGGACGAAGACCTCAGCGAGCCGCACGGGCCACCTCCAGGCGGTCGAGGCGGGCGATGACCTCGGGGACGTGGCGCAGCAGCGCCGTGTCGTCGAAGCAGGCGTCGAGCTCGGCCAGCGGCAGCTTCTGCGCGACCTGCGGATCGGTCGCCAGGAGCTTCTGCAGCGGCACCCGCTCGTCCGCGGCCTTGAGGGCGTTGCGCTGGACGATGGCGTACGCGTCCTCACGCGACAACCCACCCCGTTCCACCAGGGCCAGGAGCACCCGGGACGACGCGTGGAGCCCCAGGCCGCGCTCGATGTTCTCGCGCATGCGCTCCGGGCGGACGACTAGGCCCTCGACCAGGCCCGTCGCGCGGACGAGCATGTAGTCGAGCAGGATCGTGGCGTCGGGCAGCGCGACCCGCTCCGCTGAGCTGTGGCTGATGTCGCGCTCGTGCCACAGCGGCTGGTTCTCGAGCCCGGTCTGGGCGTAGCCGCGGAGCAGCCGCGCGAGCCCCGCGATCCGCTCCGAGAGGATCGGGTTGCGCTTGTGGGGCATCGCCGAGCTGCCCTTCTGGCCCGCCCGGAACGGTTCCATGACCTCGGCGATCTCGGTGTGCTGGAGGTTGCGGACCTCGGTCGCGAGGCGCTCGAGGGTGCCGCCGATGATGGCGATGGCCGCGAGGAAGGCCGCGTGGCGGTCGCGCTGGACGACCTGTGTGCTCACGGGATCGACCCGCAGCCCGAGCGACGTCAGGACCTCGTCCTCGATGTCCGGCGCGAGGTGGCTGTACGTCCCGACGGGGCCGCTGATCTTGCCGGTCCCGATCTCGGCCGACGCCTCGGCCAGGCGGGTCCGGCCGCGCGCGACCTCGAAGGCCCAGCCGGCGCACTTGAGCCCGAACGTGGTCGGCTCGGCGTGGACGGAGTGGGTCCGACCCATCATCACCGTGCGGGCCTCGGCACGGGCGCGGGCGACAAGGGCGGCCGTGAGCCGATCGGCGTCGTCGAGGAGGCGGGTGCCGGCCGCCTGGAGCTGCAGGGCGAGCGCTGTGTCGACGACGTCGCTGCTGGTCAGGCCGAGGTGGAGGTAGCGGCCCTCCGGACCCACCGCCTCGGCGACCTGCGAGACGAAGGCGATGACGTCGTGGTCGGTGGTGCGCTCGATCTCGGCGATCCGGTCGACGTCGACCTTCGCCCTCGACTCGATCGCGGTCAGCGCGTCCGCCGGCACGAGGCCACGCCCGACCTGGGCCTTGCAGACGGCGATCTCGACCTCGAGCATGCGCTCGAAGCGGGCCCGGTCGGTCCAC
>DATDJA010000079.1:0-3613 GCA_036520795.1 Candidatus Limnocylindrales bacterium | reverse complement strand
ACCTTGAGCATGAACCGGTCGACCTGTGCCTCGGGCAGCGCGTACGTCCCCTCGGTCTCGATCGGGTTCTGCGTCGCCAGCACCAGGAACGGGTCGGGGACGGCGTGCGTGTCGTGGCCGATCGTGACCTGCCGCTCCTGCATCACCTCGAGCAGGGCGCTCTGGACCTTCGCCGGCGCCCGGTTGATCTCGTCGGCCAGCAGCAGGTTCGTGAACACGGGTCCCAGCGAGGTCGTGAATTCGCCGGTCTTCTGGTTGTAGATCCGCGTCCCGACCAGGTCGGACGGGACGAGGTCGGGCGTGAACTGGATCCGCTTGAACTCCCCGCCCGTGGCCTGGGCGAGCGTCTTGACCGCCATCGTCTTGGCCAGGCCCGGCACGCCCTCGACCAGCAGGTGGCCCCGCGCCAGCAGCGCCACGATCATCCGCTCGAGCAGGTGGTCCTGGCCGACGATGACCTTCTTGACCTCGTACAGCAGCTTCTCCATCGGAGCGGCTGGTCGGGCGTTGGGGTCGCGATCCACGGGCGTCAACTCCTGGCTCAGTACTGGGGGGCGCCGGCGGCACCGCCGGCGACATCGATGGGCACGGCGAGCCCGATGCCGATGAACACGTCGTCGTCGGTCGGGTTGATCAGGGCGGTCACGATGCCGGTCACGTTGCCGTTGCGGTCGAGCAGGGGCCCCCCGGAGTTGCCGGGATTGACGGCGGCGTCGACCTGGATGAGCCCGGTGTATACGCGGTCCGAGTCGGGCGCCCGGAACGAGCGTTCCAGCCCGGACACGACGCCCGAGCTCAGCGACCCATACAGGCCGTACGGGTTGCCGACGATGTAGGCCTCGCTGCCGATGCGCATGGCGGCGGGATTGCCCAGGGTCGCGGGCACGAGCTGGGCGGGGATCTCGTCGGGGTCGAGCACCGCGATGTCGCTGTCCTCGTCGCGACTCGAGATCGTCGCGCCGGTCGATGAGCCGTCGGCGAACGTGACCTTGATGTGGGTGGCGTCCTCGACCACGTGGAGCGCCGTGAGGATCTGGCCGGCCAGGTTGACCACGACCCCGCTGCCGAGGCCCTCGGTGGGCGGCGTGGCCGCGCCGGGCTTGGGCGTCTCGTCGGGCGCGGTGTCGATCTCGATCAGCACGAGCGACGGCTGGATCGCGGCGAACACGAGCTCGGAGCGGGCCGGGCCGGGCGTCTGCGAGGCGAGGGCGCTGGCGACGGTGTCCGCGACCTGGCGCTGGGTGATGCCGGGCTTGGCCGGGAACAGGGCGAGATATAGAGCGATGGCCAGGAACGTGGCGAGGACGCCCGCGACGAACGGCAGCGCGCGACGGAGCCGGGCGGTCGTCCGCTGGCGCCCGCTTGCGGGCGCGGCCGGTTCGGCGAGGGGCGGCGGGTCCAGCCGGTCGGTCATCGGCAAGCACGGACTCCGTGGAACGATCCGGTGCGGGAACGGATCCCGCACATGGATGCCGCCCCGATGGTGCACCGCGAACCTGAAAGCTGCCTGAGAACGGGTCTCCGGCTCGGTCCGGGTCGTCGGGTCAGTCTAGCCCTCCGTTCGTCAACGCCCCCGCAGCGGTTCTCCCGGATGGTCCTGGTGCTCGCGAGTGGGGAGGCGCCCGAGCGGTCCGCCAAACCTTGGACAACGGTGTACCGCACATTGAACGAACATTTGACAAACAGTGGGCGGTTGGGCACCATGCTCCAGTACACGACCCAAACAAACCTTGGACAAGGGCACCAAACACCGCCCGTCCGGGTCAAGGAGGAGTACGCAACATGCGAATTCGTCGTTCGATCGCCGGCCTGCTTGCCGCGGGCGCCCTGGCGAGCGTCGTAGCGGCCCCGGTCGCCGCCGCCGATCCCCCGAGCGTCGCCGACGTCCTGGCCGCCGATGGCCAGACCTTCGACAACAACTGGAGCGACTATGACATCGTCGAGCGCGCCGCCCTCACCGTCCTGGGCGCCAAGCCCGGGAGCGCCGTCGCAGCCCTCACCGACGCCAACGCGTCACTGACGGTCTTCGCGCCCACCGACCGTGCGTTTCGCAAGCTCGTCCACTCGCTGACCGGCGAGCGGTATGACACCGAGAAGAAGACCTTCAACAAGCTCGTCAAGGCCGTGACCGGACTGGTCGGCCAGTCCAAGACGATCGACACGATCGAGGCCGTCCTGCTCTATCACGTCGTCGGCGCGAACGTCCCCTCGTCGGCCGTTCCGGGGCTCGACGGCCAGGTCGTGACCACGGCCGGCGGCGGGACGTTCAAGGTCGTCGTCGACACGAGCGTCAGGCTCATCGACAAGGATCCCGATGCCGCCAACGCCCACCTGATTCTCGACCGGCTCGACATCCCCGCCGGCAACAGCGTGATCCACACCGTCAACCGCGTCCTGCGCCCGATCAACCTCCCCTGATCGGTCTCCCCACCCACGCGCAGCCGAGCAACGGCCGGGCCATCGAGGCCCGGCCGTTCGGATTCCCGGACGCGTCGGTCGACGGGTTGGCGTGGCCTATGGGGCTCGAACCCGCAACCTTCGGAGCCACAATCCGATGCTCTGCCATTGAGCTAAGGCCACCAAGGGTCGCCCCGGGAGGGCCCGCCAGCCGATGACGATGCCGACCAGGCCGACCACGGCGCAGGCCGCGAACAGCCCGCGATACCCGATCACGGCGTGCAGCTGGCCGCCGAGCACGTTGACGATCACCGCCGAGGCCCCGAAGCACGTCGCCTGCAACAGGCCCTGCCCGGTCGCCTGGCGCTCCGGCGGCAGGAAGTGGTGCACGGCCATGACCCCGGCGACGAGCATCCCGCCATAGCCGACGCCCGCGAGCAGGCGACTGACGAGGACGAAGGGGATCCCGGGGGCGATCGCCCAGCTCGCAACCGCGATGGCGGCGGACGTGGCGGCGATCACGAACAGGATTCGGATGCCGAACCGGTAGGCCACGATCCCCGCGGCGAGGATGGTCGGGACCTCGATCGCCGCGGAGATCGCCGACGCGAAGCCGACGTCCGTGGCGTTGCCGCCGAGCTCGAGCAGGAACAGGCCCATGAACGTGTTGCCGGCCATGTAGCCGAGGAACGCGAGGGCGATCGCCAGCAGCGCCAGCGGCAGGCCCGGCGTGCCGCGCAGGAGGCGCAGCGGCGCCGTCGCCGTCGACCACCACGAAGGCGAGCGGCCTGCACCAGGCTCGGCGCGAGCGCGGGCGACGTCCGGCAGGCGGAGCGCCACGAAGGCCAGCCCGACGCCGCCGACCGCGACGAGGATGAGCGACAGCTCAAACCCGGTGGAGGCGTAGACGATCCCGCCGACCAGCGCGCTGACCGCGTAGGTGAAGCTCGAGATCAGGCGCAGGCGCGCGTACCGGCGGCTGTCGTGGACCGCGTTGACCACGATCGCATCGACCAGTGACAGCCAGGCGGTGAGGAACAGCGACCCGGCGAGGAACAGCTGCGCGACCCGCGCCGCCGGGACCGGGAACCAGATCGTCGCCTGGATGTGGCCGCCGGCGGCCCCGGCGATCGCGAGGGCCCGCGGTCGCCCGAAGCGCGTGTCGGCGAGCTGCCCCCAGATGGGCGTGCCGACGACGAACCCGATCGAGGCGAGC
>DATDJA010000078.1:0-2386 GCA_036520795.1 Candidatus Limnocylindrales bacterium | reverse complement strand
TGTTCGACCCGGACTGCCCCCTGGTGATGCCGATCGACATCGGCACGAGCATCCTGCTCAGCGCACCCGGGCTGCTGATCGCGCTGTTCGCCCTCCGGCGGCACGCGAAGGCGCGGCTGACCATCGGCGTCGGCCTGACCGTCGCCGTGATCGCGCTGTTCAACCTCGCCCACTTCAGCCAGGGCTGGGTCCAGTGGGGCTACCGGTTCTCGCTCGACTTCATCCCCTTCCTCCTGCCGCTGGTCGCGATCGGGGCCGCGCACGTCGACGGTCGACCGCGGGGGGTCGCCATCGCCCTCGTCGCCGCGGGTGCCGCGATCAACTTGTGGGGCGTCATCTGGGGCCAGCTCCTTGGCTGGTAGCGGTCCGGCGCGACGGCTACGGAGGATCGATCCGGGCTACCTCGCCGCACTCGGCGTCGGGATCGCGGCTTTCGCCGTCTACCGCATGACGCTGCAGCCGGGCCTGGCGACGTGGGACACCGCCGAGGCGCAGGCCGTCCTGCCGGTCCTGGGGACGATGCATCCGACCGGGTTCCCGGCCTACGTCGTGATCGGGTGGCTGGCATCGATCGCGTTCGCCCCGCTCGGGTCACCCGCATTCACGATCAACCTGCTGTCGGCGGTGCTGGTGGCGTCGGCGGTCGGGATGAGCGTGCTCGTGACCCGTCGGCTGGGGGTCCCGGTCGTGGTGGCGATCGCCGCGGCCATCGGCTTCGCCGTCTCGCCGATCGTGT
The DNA here is from genome assembly GCA_036520795.1 of Candidatus Limnocylindrales bacterium. Lineage (GTDB taxonomy): Bacteria > Chloroflexota > Limnocylindria > Limnocylindrales > CSP1-4 > CAIXZV01. The sequence goes on along the minus strand of DATDJA010000078.1, from coordinate 1,650 downwards.
GGCGGGTGGCGGTCGCGGCCGACGCACACGCCCTGCATGCGGCCCTGCTGGTCGCCGAGGTCGCCCTGCTCCTGCGCTGGGAGTCGTTCGTCGAGGCGTCCCGTGAGGCGCCGGACGACCCCCGCCTGGGGTCCCGCGCCGACCGCGCGATCGTGGTGGCCGCGGCCGTGTTCGGCGTCGCGCTCGCGAACCACGCGCTGACGCTGCTGTTGATCCCCGCCGTCGGCCTGTTCGTGCTCGCGGTCGACCGCGGCATCCTCCGCCGTCCGCGCCTGATCGCGGCCGCGCTCGGCACGTGTCTCGCCGTCGTCGTCCTGTTCTACCTCGAGCTGCCCCTGCGAGCGGGCCCGTTCCGGGCGCCGCTGGTCTACGGACATCCCGAGACCTGGAGCGGCTTCTGGGACGTCGTGGCCGCGCGCCAGTTCCAGGGCGATCTCGGCGGGCCGCTCGCCGACCTCGGCGGCCGGGCGCGTGCGTTCATGACGCTCGCCTTCAACCAGTTCGGCCTGTGGCTGCTTCTGGTCCCATCGGGCCTGGTCATCACGGCCATGCGGCGGCCGCGGTACGCCCTGCTCTCAGGGGTTGCCCTGCTGACCACGTGCCTGTTCGCCGCCTCGTACTCGAACGCCGCCATCGAGCGCTACTACATCGGGCCCGTGTTCTTCGCCTGGACCTGGCTCGCGGTCCTCGGCGGCGCGATCACGGAGCGGGTGGTCGATGCGGTCGTGGCCCGCACGTCGCCGGCCGGAACCGGATCGACGGGCCGGGGACCGGCGGACCGGCGGCGCGCCGCCGGTGCTCTCGTCGGGTTCCTGGTGGGCATCGTGCTGTTGCTGCCGGCGGCGGGCCAGATCCAGTCCCGGTGGCGGGTCGCGGACCTGTCCAACGTCACCTGGCCGCATGCGTGGCTGGACGAGGCGTTCACGACGCTCGAGCCCAACGCCGTCGTGCTGTCGTGGTGGTCGTACTCGACGCCCCTGTGGTATGGACAATTCGTCGAGCACCGCCGCCCCGACGTGTGGGTGGTGGACGACCGGACACGGCTCGACGAGCACCTGGGCGAGATCGCCGACGTGATCGAGGCTAACCTCGACACGCGACCCGTCTACCTCATTCCGGTCGCACCATCGGATGTCGAGAAACTCGGCGCCCGCTACGTGATCGAACTAGCAGAGCCGCCCGGCAACCTTTATCGGGTGGTCCGCCGCCAGGAGGCTCCATGACCGCTGCTCCCGCGCCGGCGGGCACGGACGTCACGACCGCCGGGCTCGTGCCCCGCCTGTCCTACTTCTTCCCCGCCCACAACGAGGAGGCGAACCTCGAAGGCCTGGTGGTGGAGGCGCTCGAGACGTTGCCGCGCATCGCCGCCGAGTTCGAGATCATCGCCGTCAACGACGGCTCGAAGGACGCGACGGCGGAGATCGCGAACCGGCTCGCGGCGGAGCATCCGGGCGTCGTGCGGGTCGTCCACCACGCGGTCAACCGCGGCTACGGCGGCGCGCTGCGATCGGGCTTCGAGGCGTCCCGCTACGAGCTCCTCGCGTTCACCGACGGCGATCGCCAGTTCCGCATCGGGGACCTTGGGCGCCTCACCGCGCGGCTGATCGAGCCGGACCGGCCCGACGTCGTCGTCGGCTATCGGATCAAGCG
>DATDJA010000077.1:0-10460 GCA_036520795.1 Candidatus Limnocylindrales bacterium | reverse complement strand
GCGAACATGGTGTTCGGCAGAGGCTCGATGACGGTTCCTTCGACTTCGATCGCGTCCTTCTTCGGCAAACCTGTTCCTTGGGTCCTCTCAGCGCGAGTGCCGGCCCGGGCGGGCCGACACACGAACGGCGAGGATATCAAGGCTGCGCACTTTCGACAACTCCCTAGACCGTGGTGAGGATCTCGGGAGACCTCCGACCGAGCGCACGCAGGAGCTTAGCTCGGTCGTCGGTGGATTCATCACAGATCAGGCTTCTCCTTGCCATCGATCTCAGACCGTCGTCAGAATCTCGGGTCCATCCGCCGTTACGGCAATCGTGTGCTCGAAGTGGGCGGCCAGCGATCCGTCCCACGTGGCGACCGTCCAGCCGTCGGCGAGCGTCTGGGTCGCCTCGGACCCGAGCGTCAGCATCGGTTCGATGGCCAGGCACAGGCCGGGCTCGAGCTTGAGGCCCTTCGAGCGCGAGCGGAAGTTGGGGACCTGCGGGTCCTCGTGCATCGAGGTGCCGATCCCGTGCCCGACGTACTGGCGGATGATGCCGTAGCCGCTGGGCGTGGCGATGTCCTCGACGGCGCCGGAGATGTCGCAGATGAAGTTGCCGGGCTGGGCCGCGTAGATGCCGGCCATCAGCGACAGCCTCGTCGCCTCCACGAGGCCCTGCGCCGCAGCGGTCGTCGCTTCGGGACCGCCGCAGATGAACGTCCGCGCGCCGTCGCCGTGCCAGTCGTCGTAGATCACGCCGACGTCGACCGACACCAGCTGCCCCGCCTTGATCTCGCGATCGCCGGGGATGCCATGGACGATCTCGTTGTCGATCGAGATGCAGGTCGAGGCCGGGTACGCATGGGGGTCACGCGCGTCGTAGCGCCGGCCGCCGAGGTAGTTGAGGAACGACGGCACGCCCTTCGCCGCGCGGATGTGGCGCTCGGCCGCGCGATCGATCTCGGCCGTCGAGACGCCGGGCAGGAGGCTCTCCTCGACGAGGGCGAGGACCTCGGCCACGATCCGGCCGGCGGATCGCATCTTCGCGATCTCCGCCTTCGACTTGCGGGTGACGTGCATCAGGCGTTCGGGGGGTCGCCCGACGCGGGGCGCCGGAGCCCGACCTCTGCGACGACGGCGTCGACCTCGGCGGCCACCTCGTCGATGTCCTGCAGGCCGTTGACCGTGCGCAGGACGCCCGACGCGCGGTAGTGGTCGACGACGGCGCCCAGTGCGCCCAGCTGCTGGGTCATGCGCGCGCGAATGGTTTCGGGGCGGTCGTCGGACCGCTGGTAGAGCTCGGAGCCGTCGAGGTCGCAGATCCCGGCGACGTGCGGCGGGCTGAACACCTCGTGGTACGGGTGGCCGGCGGCACGGCAGACCCAGCGGCCGGACATGCGGCGGATGAGCTCCTCGGTCGGGACGTCGACGAGGACGGCGACGCGGACCGACGAGTCGCGGCTCGCGAGGGCGTCGTCCAGCGCGCGGGCCTGGACATCGGTCCGGGGGAAGCCGTCGAGGATCACCCCGCCGTCGGCGTCCGCCCTCGCGAGACGGTCGAGCAAGAGGCGGACGGTGATCTCGTCGGGCACGAGCTGACCCGCGTCCATGTACTGGCGGGCCTCGATGCCCAGCGGCGTCCCGTCACGGACGGCGGCCCGGAACAGGTCGCCGGTGGCCACGATCGGAACGCCGAGGCGGTCGGCGAGCAGGGGCGCCTGGGTCCCCTTCCCAGCGCCTGGAGCGCCCAGAAGGATGACGACCTGCATGGCTAGCCGAACTGCGCCGCCGGGACGCGGCGAGGCGAAGGCGCCGACGAGCACACGAGCGAGCGCACCTGAAGGTGCGTGAGCGAGCGCGCGGAGTCGGCAACGCCCGCATCGCCCGTCACGGCGGTGCCCGTCACCTGATGAAACCCTCGTATTGCCTGATGAGCAACTGGGCTTCGACCTGTTTCATGGTTTCGACCACGACCGAGACCACGATCAGGATGCCCGTGCCACCGAGCGCGAGACCCTGGTACTGCGGTTGGATCAGCGCGATGAACGGTGGCAGCGCGGCGACGATGCCCAGGAACAGCGCGCCAGCCACGGTGATCCGCGTGACGACCTTGGCCAGGTAGTCCTGGGTGGGCCGTCCGGGGCGGATCCCCGGGATGAACCCGCCGTTCTTGCGCAGCTGCTCGGCGGTCTCGTCCGGCTTGAACGTGAACGCCGTGTAGAAGTACGTGAACCCGACGGTGAGCAGGAAGTACAGCACGACGTACAGCCAGGACCCGCTGCTGAGCCACGTCACGATCCAGTTGGCGATGTCGCCGACGATGCCGCCGGCGTTCACGAAGTAGCTCGCGATCTGGCTCGGGAACAGCAGGATACTGACCGCGAAGATGATCGGGATCACGCCGGCCTGGTTGACGCGCAGGGGCAGGAACGTCTGACCGCCCTGGTACATGCGCCGGCCACGGACGCGCGAGGCGTACTGGATCGGGATCCGGCGCTGGCCCTCCTGGATGTAGATGATCACGGCGACCGCCGCGACCCCCAGGATGCCGAACAGCACGAAGCGGGCGAGGTCGGGGCTGTTGATGAACGCCTGGAGCGCGCTCGGGGCGCGGCTGACGATGCCCGCGAAGATGATGAAGCTGATGCCGTTGCCGATCCCCTTCTCGGTGATCAGCTCGCCCAGCCACATCAGCACGATCGAGCCCGCAGTCAGGGTCACGATCTGGGTGATCGTCTCCCAGCTGCCGAGGTCGAACGGCGTGCTGAGCACGTTGTTCGCGGACAGGAGCGCCAGGAGCCCGTAGGCCTGGAGCAGCGCCATCGGCACGGACAGATAGCGCGTGTACTGGTTGATCTTGGTGCGGCCGTACTCGCCCTCGCGCTGCAGCGCCTGCAGCGACGGGACGACGCCCGTCATCAGCTGCATGATGATCGAGGCGTTGATGTACGGGTTCACGCCCAGCGCCACGACCGAGAAGTTCGACAGGCCGCCGCCCGAGAAGAGGTCGAGCAGCCCGAAGATCGCGTTGGTGCTGAGGAAGTCCTGGAGCTGCGCCGCGTTGACGCCCGGGATCGGAACGTGGGCGAGCCCCCGGAAGACCAGCAGGATCCCGGCGACGAACAGGATGCGCCGCCGGAGGTCCGGCGCACGGAACGCGTTGAGCAGCGCCTCGAACACGGGCGTTAGCCGTTGTCGGCCGCTTCGGCCTCGTCGGCCTCCGCGGGCGTCCCGGGCTCGGTGGCGTCCTCGGGGGTGGCGGCGTCGGCGGCCGGCTCGACGACCGCCTCGGCGGCAGCCTCGTCCGCGACGTCGCCGGCGGTGGTCTCGTCAACGTCGGCGGCGGCCTTGGCGGCCTTGGGGGCGCGACGCGCCTTGGGCGCCGGAGCCGGCTGGTCGGCCGGAACGTCGACGCCGAGCGCCGCGAGCGGGCTGGTCGGGATCTCGATGACCTGGGCGGTGCCGCCCGCGGCCTCGATCTTCTCCCGCGCGCTGCGCGTGAACGCGTCGGCGAGGACGAACAGCTTCGCGCTCACGTCGCCGTTGCCCAGGATCTTGAGCGGCAGCCGGTCGCGACGGACCAGGCCCGCGCCCTTGAGCGTGTCGGCGTTGACCGTGACCGGCGCGCCCTTCTGGACCTCGAGCTTGCCGGCCTCGATCGCCGCGCTGATCGCGCCGACGTTGACGACCTCGTACTCGATGTCGTTGATGTTGCGGAACCCGCGCAGCTTCGGAATTCGGATGTGGAGGGGGGTCTGCCCGCCCTCGAACCAGGCCGGGATCGAGGCGCCCGCGCGCGAGCGCTGGCCCTTCGTGCCGCGGCCGGCGGTCTTGCCCTTGCCGGCGGCGATGCCGCGGCCGACCCGGGTCCGCTTGGTGACCGACCCCTCGGCGGGGCGCAGGTCGTGGATCTTCATCAGTGCTTCTCCGGGGTCGTCGCGTCCGCGCCCGCCGGGAGCTCCTCGACGGTCACGAGGAAGCGGACCTGGCGGACCATCCCGCGCACGGCGGGATTGTCGGGCAGGGTCGACGAGCTGCCGATCCCGTGCAGGCCGAGGGCGCGGATCGTCGCCCGGTTGCGGGCGATGTGGCTGATGGTGCTCCTGGTCTGGGTGACGCGCAGCCTACCGGGCATCGGCAGCCTCCCGCCGCGACAGGGACGCGGCCGGCTGGCCGGGGACGACCAGGTGCAGCTTGATGCCCCGGCGGCGCGACAGCTCCTCGACCGAGTGGAGGCTGCTCAGGGCGTTGAGCGTCGCCCGGGTCACGTTCACCGGGTTGGTGGAGCCGTGGACCTTGGCCAGGATGTCGCGGATGCCGGCCGCCTCGACGACGGCACGCACGGCGCCACCGGCGATGACGCCGGTGCCCTGCGAGGCCGGCTTGAGCATCACCCGCGCGGCGGAGTACTCCACGCGGACCTCGTGCGGGATCGTGGTCCCGACCATGGGGATCCGGACGATGTTCTTCTTCGCGTCCTCGACGCCCTTCCGGATGGACTCCGGGACGTCGCCGGCCTTGCCCAGGCCCACGCCGACATGGCCGTTGCCGTCGCCCACGACGATGACCGCCGAGAACGAGAAGCGGCGGCCGCCCTTGTGGACCTTGGCGACGCGGTTGATCTGGACGACGCGCTCCTCGAGCGCGAGCTTGTTGGGATCGATGCGGGCCACAGGCGTGTCCTCTAGAAGTCGAGACCGGCCTCGCGGGCCGCCTCGGCGAGCGAGCGAACCCGCCCGTGGTACTTGAAGCCCGCCCGGTCGAACACCACCTGCTCGACGCCGGCGGCCTTGGCGCGCTCGGCGACGAGCTTGCCGACGCGCTTCGCGTCGTCGGTCTTCGACCCGTCGGAACCACGCAGGCCGGACTCGAGCGACGAGGCCGCGGCCACGGTGTGGCCGTTGGTGTCGTCGATGACCTGCGCGTAGATGTGATTCAGGCTCCGGAACACGGCGAGCCGCGGGCGGTTCGTCGTGCCGGCGAGGCGGAGGCGGAGGCGCTCATGACGCTTGGTGCGCGCCGACGAGCGGGTGGCAACGTGGGCCATGGCTACTTCTTCCCGCCGATCTTGCCGGCCTTGCCCGCCTTGCGACGGACCTGTTCACCGGCGTAGCGGACGCCCTTGCCCTTGTACGGCTCGGGCTTGCGGGTCGCGCGGACCTTGGCGGCCACCTGGCCGACGAGCTCCTTGTCGATGCCCACCACCGACAGGCGGAGGGGGGTCTCGACCTCGAAGCTGATGCCGGCCGGCGGGTCGATCTCGATCGGGTGGCTGTAGCCGAGCGCGAGCTGGAGCTTGTCGCCCACCTTCTGCGCGCGGTAGCCCACGCCGACGATCTCGAGGCCCTTGCGGTACCCGGTCGTCACGCCGACGACCATGTTGTTGACGAGGGTCCGGGTCAGCCCGTGGAGGCTCTTGTCGAGCTTGTTCTCCGTCGGCCGGGTGACCACGATGGTGCCGTCCGACTGCGCGACCTCGATTCGGGGCGGCAGCTCACGCGTGAGGGTGCCCTTGGGGCCCTTCACGGTGATGATCCGCCCGTCGAACGAGACGTCGACGCCGGCGGGGACGGTGATGGGGAGACGACCGATACGGGACATCGTGCGTTACCAGATGTAGGCGAGGATCTCGCCACCCAGCTGTGCCTGCTTGGCCTGCGAGCCGGTCATGATCCCGCGCGAGGTGCTGACGATCACGACGCCGAGGCCCCCAAGGACGCGCGGGATGTCGGTCTTGCGCGCATAGACACGCAGGCCGGGCTTGCTGATCCGCTTGAGTCCGGAGACGACCGGCACCTTGCCGTCGACGTACTTGAGCTCGATGCGCAGGAGCTGGGCCACGCCCTCGCGCTCCTCGTGGACGTCGGCGATGAAGCCTTCCTCCTTGAGGATGCGCGCGATCTCGCGCTTGGTGCGCGAGGCGGGCACGATCACCTCGGTGTGGCGCGCCCGGGACGCGTTGCGGACACGCGTGAGCATGTCCGCGATCGGGTCGGAGACGTTCATCTTCTTACCAGCTGGACTTCGTGACGCCGGGCAGCTCGCCGACGAGCGCTCGCTCGCGGAAGCAGATCCGGCACAGCGCGAATCGGCGCATGTACGCCCGCGGCCGCCCGCAGACGAAGCAGCGGTGGTACGCCTGCACCGGATGGTGCGGGGTGCGCTTTGCCTTCGCGATCATGGACTTCTTGGCCATTCCGACTCCTCCCGCGCCTAGCCGGCGAAGGGCATGCCGAGGAGTTCGAGCAGACGCTTCGACTCCTCGTCGGTCTTCGCCGTCGTCACGATGCTGATCTCCAGCCCGCGGAGACGGTCCACCTTGTCGTAGTCGATCTCGGGGAATGCAAGCTGCTCCCGGAGACCGAGCGAGTAGTTGCCACGGCCGTCGAACGACCGCCCGGGCACGCCGCGGAAGTCGCGGATGCGCGGCAGGGCGAGGCGCGTCATGCGCTCGAGGAAGTCCCACATCCGCTCGCCGCGGAGCGTGACCTTCACGCCGATCGGGTTGCCCGTGCGGACCCGGAACTGCGCGATCGACCGCTTGGCGCGGGTGACGATCGGCTTCTGGCCCGTGATGAGCTGGATGTCGCCCACCGCCGCGTCGACGGCCTTGGCGTTCGCCAGGGCCTCGCCGAGGCCGATGTTGAGGACGATCTTCTCGAGGCGCGGCACGCGCATCGGGTTCTCGTAGCCGAACTGCTTCTCCAGCGCCGGCACGATCTCCGTCAGGTAGCGCTCCCTGAGCTGGCCGCTCACGACTGCACCTCCAGGGGCTCGCCGCAGTGCTTGCACACGCGGACGCGCGACCCGTTGTCGAGCGTCCGGTGGGCGATGCGGGTCGGCTCGCTGCACTGGCCGCAGACCACCATCACGCGGCTGACCGGGAGCGGCAGGGCGTGATCGAGGATGCCGCCGGGATCGATGGTGGGCATCGAGCCCATGCCGCCGGACGAGCGCTGGCGGGGCTTGGTGTGCTTGCGGGCGATGTTGAGCCCGTCGACGACCACGAACACGCCGCCCTTGAGCGACGTCCGGCGGTAGCCGGAGCGCACGGGGGTGGGCGAGGCGTCGCGCCGGATGACGTGGGTGACCTTGCCCCGCTTGCCGGAGTCCTTGCCGGCGAGCACCACCACGGTGTCGCCCTTGCGGATCTCGGGCACCTTGGTCTGGCGCTCGATGGACCTGACGGTCATCACAGCACCTCCGGCGCGAGGGACACGATCTTCATGTAGTTGCGCTCGCGCAGCTCGCGGGCGACCGGTCCGAAGATACGGGTGCCGCGCGGGTTGCCGTGGTTGTTGATGAGCACGGCCGCGTTCTCGTCGAACCGGATGTAGCTCCCGTCCGGGCGGCCGATCTCCTTCGCGGTGCGCACGATGACCGCGCGCACGACATCGCCCTTCTTGACCGGGGCGTTGGGGATGGCGGTCTTGACGCTGGCGACGATCACGTCGCCGATGCCGGCCGTGGTCTTGCGCGAGCGGCCCATGACCCGGATGCACTGGATCGTGCGCGCGCCGGTGTTGTCGGCGACGCGCAGTCGCGTCTGACTCTGGATCACGACTCGGCCTCCTCGGCGGCCGGCTCCTGGGCCTCGGTCCGGCGGCCCGGGTGGGCGGCGCCATGGATGGCCTCGGTGGTCTCGGCCTCCTCGGCCACGAGCGACACGCCGGCCTGCTCCTCGCCCGCGCGGGAGAGGACCGACACCAGGCGCCAGCGCTTGGTGGCGGACAGCGGCCGCGACTCCTCGATGAGGACGGTGTCGCCGATCCGGGCGTCGTTGGTCTCGTCGTGGGCGGCGAACTTCGTCGACGCCTTCATGACGCGCTTGTACAGGGGGTGGCGCGTCAGGCGCTCGACGGACACGACGATCGTCTTGTCCATCTTGTCGCTGACCACGCGGCCGACCTTGGTCTTTCGCTGGCCCTTCACGGGGTTGGTGGCTCCTGCGGTAGTCATCCCGGCGCTCCTACTCGGCCGAGCGCGGGGCGGTTGCCCGCTCGCGCTGGACGGTGAGGATCCGAGCGATCGTGCGTCGCGTCGCCGGGATCTGGCTGTAGTCCTTGAGCTGTCGTGTCGAGAGGGCGAAGCGCGCCTGCCACAGGTCCTGCTTGGCCTCCCGAAGGCGGTCGTCGAGCTCCCGATCAGAGAGCTGTCGGACCTCACCGATCTCCATCGGTGACCTCCTTGCCGCCGTCGCGCGTCACGACGCGGGTCGCAACCGGAAGCTTGTGCGATGCGAGGCGCATGGCCTCGACCGCGGCCTCGTGCTCGACGCCGGCCATCTCGAACAGGATCCGGCCGGGTCGCACGACGGCGACCCAGTGATCGGGGGCGCCCTTGCCCGAACCCATCCGCGTCTCGGCGGGCTTCTTGGTCGCGGGCTTGTCGGGGAACACGCGGATCCAGATCTTGCCGCCGCGCTTGACCGAGCGGGTCATCGCGCGCCGGGCGGCCTCGATCTGGCGGGCCGTGATCCAGGCGGGCTCCAGCGTGGCGAGCCCGTACTCGCCGAAGGCGACGGTGTGTCCACCCTTGGCCATCCCGGACATCCGGCCACGCATCACCTTGCGGTGCTTGACGCGTCGGGGCATCAGCATTGCGTCAACCCCCCTGGCCAGCGGCGGCGGCCGCACCGACCGCGGCGGCGGCCTGCTCGCGGCGGTGACGCTCCACCGGGATCTCGCCCCGGTAGATCCAGACCTTGACGCCGATGCGGCCGTAGGTCGTGTGCGCGTGCACCTGGCCGTAGCTGATGTCGGCGCGCAGCGTGCCGAGCGGGATCCGACCTTCGCGGTCCCACTCGCGGCGACCCATCTCCGAACCGCCGAGGCGGCCGGCGAGCGCGATGCGGACGCCCTTGGCGCCGGCCTTCATCGACCGCTGGATCGACTGCTTCATCGCCTTCTTGTAGGCAACGCGGCGGGTCAGCTGCTGGGCGATGTTGAGGGCGACGAGGTAGGCGTCCAGCTCCGGCTGGCGGATCTCGCGGATCTCGAGCTTCACCTTGCGCTTGGTCAGCTCGCCGATCTCCTTGCGCAGGATCTCGACGTTCTGGCCGCCGCGCCCGATGACGATGCCCGGCTTGGCCGTGTGGATCGCGACCGTCACGTGGTTGATGCCACGCTCGATCTCGACGCCGCTCACGCTGGCGTTCGCGAGCCGCCGGTCCAGCAGCTGCCGGATCGCGATGTCCTCCTTGAGGAGGGTCGTGTATTCCTTGTCGGCGTACCACTTGGCCGTCCACGATCGCGTGTAGCCCAAGCGGAAGCCGTACGGATGGACCTTGTGTCCCATGCCTAGGCCTCCCGGTCCGCGACGGTGATGGTGATGTGCGTCATGGGCTTGTGGATCGGGAACGCCCGGCCCTGGGCCCTGGGGCGCCACCGCTTGATCGTCGGGCCCTCGTTTGCGACCGCGTCGGCGATGTACAGCTCATCGGCCGAGCGGCTCAGGTTGTTCTCTGCATTCGCGGTCGCGCTCTTGAGCACGCGCGCGACGTCCCTGGCGGCCGCCTGGGGCATGAACCGCAGGGCGGCGGCGGCATCCTCAACCGGCATGCCCTTGATCGCCTCGGTGATGAGGCGGGCCTTCCGGGTGGAACCCCGCAGGTACTTCGCTGTGGCGGAGACGCGCATCAGTGCTCCCCTACCGCAGCCCGGCGGATCGATCGGCGGTCCGGCCGTGCCCGCGATACGTGCGGGTGGGCGCGAACTCGCCGAGGCGATGGCCGACCATGTTCTCGGTGACGTACACGGGCACGTGCTTCCGGCCGTTGTAGACGGCGATGGTGTGCCCGATGAAGTCGGGGAAGATGACGGACGCGCGCGACCAGGTCTTCAAGACCTTGCGCTCGTTCCGCTTGTTCATATCCTGGACCCGGCCGAGGAGCCGGGGCTGGACGAACGGTCCCTTCTTGACCGATCGCGACATGCTCTAGCTCCTCTCTACGACTTGCGATGACGGCTGCGGACGATGACGCGGCTCGTCGCCTTGCCACGTCGCGTCCGGTAGCCCATGGCGGGCTTGCCCCACGGCGTCTTGGGGGGCATGCCCGTGGGGCTCTTGCCCTCGCCACCGCCGTGCGGGTGGTCCCGCGGGGTCATCGCGACGCCCCGGACCTCCGGACGCTGGCCCATGTGGCGGGCACGTCCGGCCTTGCCGAGGCTCTGGTTCTCGTGATCGACGTTCGAGACCTGCCCGATCGTCGCCATGCAGCGGATGCTCACCCGGCGGACCTCGCCCGACGGGAGGCGCACCTGCGCGTAGTCGCCCTCCTTGGCCAGGAGCTGCGCCGAGACGCCCGCGGACCGGACGATCTGGCCGCCCTTGCCGGGGACGAGCTCGATGTTGTGGATCGTGGTGCCCAGCGGGATGTTCGCCAGCGGCAGCGCGTTGCCGAGGCGCGCCTCGGCGCCCGGGCCGGACACGACGATGTCGCCGACCTTGAGGCCGTTGGGGACCAGGATGTAGCGCTT
>DATDJA010000076.1:0-5891 GCA_036520795.1 Candidatus Limnocylindrales bacterium | reverse complement strand
CGATGTCGGCGATGGTGGCGTCCTCGGTCTCGCCGGAGCGGTGGGAGAGGACCGCGCTGTAGCCGTTGCGCATGGCGAGGTTCACGGCCTCGAAGGTCTCGCTGAGGGTGCCGATCTGGTTGACCTTCACGAGGATGGCGTTGGCGCAGCTCTGGTCGAGGCCCTTCTGGAGGAACTTCTTGTTGGTGACGAAGAGGTCGTCGCCGACGAGCTGGACCTTGTCGCCCAGCCGGTCCGTGATCAGCTTCCAGCCGTCCCAGTCGTCCTCACCCAGGCCGTCCTCGAGGGAGACGATCGGGTAGCGTGCGACCCAGTCGGCCCACAGGTCGACGAGCTCGCCCGAGTCCAGGGTCCGCCCCTCCGTCGCGAGCACGTACCGGGTCGCCGCCCCGTCGCCCCCGGTCCCGGGCTCGACGAGCTCGCTCGACGCCGGGTCGAGCGCGATCGCGATGTCCTCGCCCGGCCGGTAGCCCGCCTTCTCGATCGCCCGCAGGATGACCTCGACGGCGGCCTGGTTCGAGCCCAGCGACGGCGCGAAGCCGCCCTCATCGCCCTGCCCGGTCGCGTGCCCCTCGTCGTGGAGGATCGTCCGGAGCGCCGCGAAGATCTCGGCGCCGGCGCGAAGGGCCTCCGGGTACGTGGCCAGCCCGACCGGCATGACCATGAACTCCTGGAAGTCCGTCGAGTCCTGGGCGTGCTTGCCGCCGTTGAGGATGTTGAACATGGGGACCGGCAGCGTGCGGGCGCCGACGCCGCCCAGCCAGCGGTAGAGCGGCAGCTCGTGCGACCCGGCGGCCGCGTGCGCGCAGGCGAGCGAGACCCCGAGGATCGCGTTCGCGCCCAGCTCCGCCTTGTTGGGCGTCCCGTCGAGCTCGATGAGGATGTCGTCGATACCGGCCTGGTCCGCGGCGTCGAAGCCGAGGATCGAGGGCCCGATCCGGTCGTTCACGTTCGCGACCGCGGTCAGGACGCCCTTGCCGCCGTAGCGTGCCTTGTCCCCGTCCCGAAGCTCGACCGCCTCGTGGACCCCCGTCGATGCGCCCGACGGGACGGCGGCCCGGCCCATCGAGCCGTCCTCGGTGACCACATCGACCTCGATGGTCGGGTTGCCCCGAGAGTCGAGGATCTCCCGGGCATCGACCCAGGCGATGGTGGTATCGCTCACTTGACGGCCTCCGGCTGACGGTCCAGGAGCACCGTCACGCCCGGCAGCTCGCGTCCCTCGAGGAATTCCAGCGACGCGCCGCCGCCGGTGCTGATGTGGGTCATCTTGTCGGCCAGGCCCTGCTGCTGGATCGCCGCGACCGAGTCGCCGCCGCCGATCACGACCGCGGCGCCCTGCTCGGCGCGCTTCGCCAGGAACCGGGCGATGGCGTTGGTGCCGTGCGCGAACGAGGGGATCTCGAACACGCCCAGCGGTCCGTTCCAGAGCACGGTTCGCACGTTGGCCAGCGCCTCCTCGATGTTCGCGAGGCTCTGCTTGCCGAGGTCGACGATATGCCAGCTCGCCGGCACCTTCTCGGCCGGGATCGTCTTGTACTCGGTGCCGCGGGTGACCTCCTTGGCGATCACCACGTCGACCGGCAGCACGACGGTGACGCCCTGGCGCTCGGCCGCCGCGAGGATCGCGCGCGCGTCGTCGACGCGATCGGGCTCCGCGAGGCTCTTCCCGACCGACTTGCCCTGGGCGAGCATGAAGGTGTTCGCCATGCCGCCGCCGATCACCATGGCGTCGACCTTGTCCAGCAGGTGCTCGAGCACCTTGATCTTGTCGCTGACCTTGGCGCCGCCGATGATCGCGGCGAACGGCCGCTCCGGGTTGTCGAGCAGCTTGCCGAGGTTGGCGAGCTCCTTCTCCATCAGCAGGCCGGCGTAGGCCGGCCGCAGCCTGGCAATGCCGACCGTGCTGGCGTGCGCCCGGTGCGCGGTGCCGAACGCGTCGTTGACGTAGACGTCGCAGTACGAGGCCAGGGCCTCGGCGAACACCGGGTCGTTCTTCTCCTCCTCGACGTGGAAGCGGAGGTTCTCGAGCAGCAGGACCTCGCCGCCGCGCATCCGGCGGACCGCGTCCTCGGTCCCGAGGCCGAGCGCATCCCCCGTGACCGGCACGGTCTTGCCCATCAGCTGGCCGAGCCGCTCGGCCACCGGCCGGAGCCGGAGGCTGTCGGTGACCTTGCCGTCGGGCCGGCCGAGGTGGCTGGCGAGGATCACCCGGGCACCCTGGCCCTGGAGATACCGGATCGTGGGCAGCGCGGCGCGGATGCGCGAATCGTCGGTGACCCGGCCATCGGCCAGCGGCACGTTGAAGTCCACGCGGACGAAGACGCGCTTCTCGGACGCGTCCAGGTCCCGGACGGTGAGCTTGTCCATGGTCGGTGTTCCTCCGGAAGCGTCCGAGCTGGGAGCCTCGGGCTCCGGTCAGACCGTGGCGACCGCCGGCAGGCGCTCCGCGACGAACTGCGCGAGGTCAGCCACGCGGCAGCTGTAGCCCCACTCGTTGTCGTACCAGGCGATGACCTTGATGAAGTTGCCGCCCAGGACCATGTTCGACGGCAGGTCGACGATCGAGGAGCGGGAGTCGCCGCGGAAGTCGGTCGACACCAGCGGCTCGTCCGATGCGCCGAGGATGCCCTTGAGCGGGCCGGCGGCGGCGTCGCGGAACGCCTGGTTGAGCTCGTCGATGGTCGTCTCGCGCTCGAGCTCGGCGGTGAAGTCGACGACGGACACGGTCGGCGTCGGGACGCGCAGGCTGAAGCCGTCGAACTTGCCCTTGAGGTCGGGCATCACGAGGGCGAGGGCCTTCGCTGCGCCGGTCGAGGTCGGGATGATGTTCTGGCCGGCGGCGCGCGCGCGGCGCGGATCCTTGTGGGCGACGTCGAGGATGCGCTGGTCGTTGGTGTACGAGTGGATCGTGTTCATGAGGCCGCGCCGGATCGTGAACTTGTCGTGGACGACCTTCGCCGCCGGGGCGAGGCAGTTCGTCGTGCAGCTCGCGTTGCTGATGATCTGGTGCCGGTCGGGGTCGTACTGGCCCTCGTTGACGCCCAGGACGATCGTGATGTCCTCGCCTTTGGCGGGGGCGCTGATGATCACCTTCTTCGCGCCGGCATTGATGTGAGCGCGCGCCTTCTCGGCATCGGTGAACAGGCCGGTCGACTCGATGACGATGTCGACCCCGAGGTCGCCCCACGGGAGCTGGGCGGGGTCCTTGACCTGGAGCACCTTGATCGCCTTGCCGTCGATGACGACCGCGTCGTCAGTGTGGCTCACCTCGCCCGGGTAGGCGCCGTACGTCGAGTCGTGCTTGAACAGCAGCGCGTTGGTCGGAACGTCGACGAGGTCGTTGACGGCGACCACCTCGACGCCCGGGGCGCGTTCGATGATGGCCTTGAGCGACTGGCGGCCGATGCGGCCGAAACCGTTGATACCGACGCGGACGGTCATCGGAGATCCTCCTTGGATCGGAAGGGCGCACGATCGAGTCCGCGCGACGCGGCGACCGTGGCGGGAGACAGGCGAACCGCGGGACGGACGCGGTCTCGCGTCGATCCGAGGACCGGCCGGAACGACGTCGGGAGCGCTGCGGCGGTCGCGATCGTGGCGACGGCTGCGGCGACCCCGAGGCCGGGCGGCGTGCCGACGTCGGCAGGCCGAGCGAGTGACCGGTGCTCGTGGATGTCCATCCTCGATCGATGGTGCCTGGAGCCGAGGTCGGTGGCGGATGCCATGAAAGCGAACAGGGCGTGACCTCGGGAACAGCGGATCGAGGGGTTCTCGGTCAATCCTAGCAAAGGGCCGTCCGAGGACCCGCGCCGACCGCCCCGAATCAGGGGGGCCGAGTGCACCGTGCGCTGATGACGAAAGAGCCCTCCGGTCCTGCCGGAGGGCTCTGGTCGCTCAACGATGTGCCGGCGTCAGCCGCCGATCTTGAACACCTTGGTGCCGCACTTCGGGCAGGTGCCCGAGAGCGCCGGCTTGCCGTTCTTCATCGTGATCTGCTGCGGGTTCTGGACCTCGACCTTCATCTTGTCCTTGACGCAGTAGGCCTGAGCCATCGAGTCCGCTCCTCCTCACGCTATCCGCGTCGCGAGAGCACGCCTCTCGGGTCCGCAGGTTCGCTCGGTCTGGCGCTCATTGTGGGGCCCAGAGCGACGGGCGCCAGCGCGCCGCTCCAGCCTTCGCCTTCTGACGGTCCAGCTCCGCGAGGACCAGGAGGCTTTCCAGCCCCGTCTCCACGACGGCAGCTTCCGCCCGGTCCTTGTGGTCGCCGGTGACGAACTCACCGGTCCGACGGTTCGCGTAGACGGCGCACACGACGCCGGCACGTCCACCACCGAGACCTGCGAGCACGAGCACCGCAGAGGCTTCCATCTCAAAGTTCAGGATGCCCTGACGGGACATCTCGTCGGCGAGGTCAGGGTAGCGGATGGGAAGCTGCGGGATCGGGCGTCCCTGCGCACCGAAGAATCCGGGCGCCGTGGCGGTAATCCCGACATGATGGGGATGACCCAGCCGCGTGGCAGCCTCCTCGAGCGCGAGCACCGCCTCGTAGCTCGCCACGGCCGGGTAGCCGTCGGACACGAACCAGTTCGTCGTGGTCTCCAGGCGGACCGATCCGGTCGAGATCACGAGGTCGCCGAGTCCGATCCCCTCCTGCAGGGCGCCGCACGATCCAATGCGGATGAACGTGGGGTGCGGGTTGAGCGCCAGGACCTCGCTGATCACGATCTCGACGTTGTCGGTGCCGATCCCGGTCGAGAGGCACGACACCCGCAGGCCCCTGAACATACCGGTGGCGGTCGCGAACTCGCGGTGCCGATGCCGGAACTCGACGGAGTCAAAGTGGGCGGCGACGCGATCGACGCGATCCTGATCGCCGGGGAGGAGGATGTAGTCGGCCAGCTCGCCTGGCCCCAGGCCGATGTGGTATTGCCGGTCGCCGGTAGGGATCGCGACCCGGGTATCCACGTTCGGCAAAGGCTCGCTCCCGCATGGGCCACGCTCGGTTTGCGTGCGCCTGCGATCGAGCATAGGGGCCTGATTCGTGCAGCGTCAAGCCGATCCACGCACGTTCCCGCCGAGTTCCGGCCCCGTTTGCGCCCCGGACGGGGGCTCGGCGGGCCGATCGGGGGCCGATCCGGACCCTTCGCCGCCCCGCCCGAAGGCCTCCAGACGGGCCACGATGCGCGACCGCAGGACCCGCCGTGAGCGCTCGCGGCGGGCGAGCGTCATGGCGACGACCGATGCGAGGCTGACGAGCACGAGCGTGCCCAGCCCGGTCGAAAGCGCGTCGAGGCCCGGTCCGGGCGCGAGGACCGCGCGGACGGGCGCGAGCGTCGGTTCCGGCCAGTCGCCGGGGGCCGCCGCGGCCGCCTGGGTCGCTCCCGAGCTCGAGGGGTCGGCGGCGCCGAGTTCGCCCACGAGCTCGACATCCGCCGCGCCGGCGACCACGAGCACGGGGCCGTCGCGCTGCTCCGGCACGCCGGTCGCGTTCAGGGCATCCCCCACCCCGAGCAGGCCGAGCAGGTCCGGAGCGTCACCGTCGAACACCAGCAGCGCCACCGACGTCCCGTCATCGAGGCGGACGCCGTCCACCTGGACGCTCGTCACCAGGCCGCCGACGCGGACGCGCTCGCCGACGTGGGCCGCGAGGTCGCGCAGGTCGATGTCGGTCGCGGAGGTCGAGGTGCCCGCCGCGGACGCACCGGTCACGCCCGAGGCGCCCTGGCCCGGCGTGGTGGCCGGGCTCCCGGTCGACGCGCCAGTTGCCGATGCCGAAGCGCCCGGGCCCACCGAGCCCTTG
Organism: Candidatus Limnocylindrales bacterium; assembly: GCA_036520795.1. GTDB lineage: Bacteria > Chloroflexota > Limnocylindria > Limnocylindrales > CSP1-4 > CAIXZV01. The sequence continues at coordinate 88 of DATDJA010000076.1, read as the reverse complement.
CCGAGCACGATGTCTGACGCCTGCCTGGGCACGAGCGCGAACCGCCGGTCCGTGGCCGTCGGGTACGGGCGCTTCACGATGCCGGTGA
>DATDJA010000075.1:0-8322 GCA_036520795.1 Candidatus Limnocylindrales bacterium | reverse complement strand
TGCTGCGGGTGATCTTCGATCCCCGGCCCGCGGACGTCGTCGTCCTGATGCTCGTGGCGCTGGTCGGCCTGCTCGCCGTCCGCGAGCGCGAGGCGGTCGCCGACACGGAGGGCACGCGGCGCACCGAGGCCGAATCGTTCGCCCGGATCCTGCGGGCGCTGTCGCGGTCGGTGTCGCCCGACGCGATCGTGGCCGCCATCGTCGAGGAGCTGGGGGTCGGGACGGGCGCCGACCACGTCGCGGTCGTCCGCCGCCGCCCGGACGCCCGTGTGCTCGAGGCAGTCCTCTCGTCGACCCGCCCGGGGGCCCCGACCTCCCGCACGTCCCTGCCGCTGGACGCCCTCGAGGACCCCGCCGAGAGCGATGCGCTCGCGAGCCTCGCGATCGCCGCGTCGCGCGGTCGCCGGCTGACCGCCGTCAAGATCGAGCCCGATCCCGCTGGCGACCCCCAGCTCGTCCCGCTCGGCATCTCCGCGGGGCGGATGGCGCTCGCCGGCGTGCGGCAGCACGACGGGCTGGCGGGGGACGGCATCGGCGGCCCGAGCCTCGCCTGGCTGGACGGCGGGGTCGCGACCTTGGCCCCGAGCGGGACGACGGCACCGCGTTTGCGCCGCGGGTCCCATGCCACGCCCCAGCGCGACGGCGCCGAGCAGCGGATCGCCGACCGGATCGCGATGCGCGTCTCGGACGCGTACGGCCTGTCCAACGTCCTCGCCGCGCCGCTGCGGGTCGACGGCCGGACCGAGGGCGCGATCATCGTCTCGCGCCGGACCAGCGAGGCGTGGCCCGAGAGTGCCCACCGCATCCTCGAGGCGGCGGCGTCCGAGGCGTCGGCGGCGCTGGCGCGGGTCTACTCGCTGCGCGAGGCCGAGGCGCGGGCGACGACCGACGCTCTGACCGGCCTCCCGAACCGCCGCTACTTCGACGAGTACCTGGGGCTGCTGGCCAAGCGGCGGCGGGCGGACGACCGGGTCGGCGTCCTGATGGTCGACATCGACCGGTTCAAGCGGCTCAACGACACGTTCGGGCACGCGGTCGGCGACCACGTGCTGCGCGAGGTGGCGAAGGCGATCGCGGAGGCTGTGCGCGAGGACGACGTGCCGGCCCGCTTCGGCGGCGAGGAGTTCGCGGTCCTGCTTCGCAACCCGAGCCCCGAGGTGGCGGTCGAGGTGGGGGAGCGCATCCGGCGGGCGGTCTCGACGCTCAACCTGCGTCGCCTGGGCGTGCCCGGCGTCAGCGTCTCGGTTGGCGTGGCGGTGGCGACGTCGCCCGAGATGCCGCTCGACGTGCTGATCGACGAGGCGGACCGCGCCTTGTACCGGGCGAAGCGCGGGGGCCGCGACCGGGTCGTCGCCGCCTGACCGGGCGCCGTCCGCAGGGGGCGACGCCCGTACCATGCGGGGATGCCCCTCAACCCCGACGGCCCCGACGACCTGCACGATCCGGCCGATCCCGACGATCCCGCCGCCGAGCGGCGCGCGCCAACCAACGGCGACCTCGCGCGGATCTTCCACGAGATCGGCGACATCCTCGAAGTCCAGGGCGAGGTCGTGTTCAAGACCGTCGCCTACCACCGCGCCGCCGACGCGATCGCCCGCGCGCCGTTCGACGTCGCCTCGACGTACGCCGCCGGAGACCGGCGGCCGATCCCGGGCGTCGGCCAGGCGATCGGCGACAAGATCGTCGAGCTCGCGACGACGGGCCACATGGCGCTCCACGACCGGCTCCGCTCGGAGATCCCGGCCAGCCTCGTCGACCTGCTCCGCATCCCGGGCGTCGGCCCCAAGACCGTCCGGATCGTGTACGAGGGTCTGGGCGTCGAGTCGCTCGAGGACTTGCGCCAGGCGGCCGAGTCGGGACGCCTGCGTGGCCTGAAGGGCATCTCAGCCGGCACGGAGCAGCGGATCCTCGAGGGGATCGAGCAGCTCGAGTCGCGGCCGCAGCGGCTGCTGCTCAACCGTGCGCAGGCGATCTCCGACGACCTGGTCGCCCAGCTCGAGGGCACGCCCGGGGTGCGGCGGATCGTCCAGGCGGGGTCCCTGCGGCGGCGGCGGGAGACGATCGGCGACCTCGACCTCCTCGTCGAGACCGACGACCCGGACGCTGTCATCGCCCGCTTCGCCGCCCTCGGCGTCGTCGACCGCGTGGTCGGCGCGGGGCGCGCGAAGGCGAGCGTCACGCTCCTGCGCGGCCCCAATGTCGACCTCATGGTCATGCCGCCCGGCGAGGCCGGCACCTACCTCGTCCACTTCACGGGCTCCGCGGACCACAACATCAGGCTGCGCGGCATCGCTCGCGATCGGGGCTGGAGCCTGTCCGAGAAGGGATTCGTCCGCATCGGGGAGGACGGGCAGGCTCTCGAGGGCGAGGCCGCCGACCTGCGCACGTTCCCCGACGAGGCCGCGACGTACGGCTTCCTCGACCTCGCGTTCATCGAGCCCGAGCTGCGCGAGGACCGGGGCGAGGTCGAGGCGGCCCGCGAGGGCCGGCTCCCGGCGCTGATCACGCGTGCCGACCTCCGGGGCGACCTCCACACCCATTCGGAGTGGAGCGACGGCGTCCACCCGATCGAGGTCATGGCCGAGGCCTGCCGGCGGCTGGGCTACGCCTACCAGGTCCTGACCGACCACTCGCAGAGCCTCGCCATCGCGCACGGCCTGGAGCCCGAACGCGTGGAGCAGGAACGGGCGATCATCGCCGGGCTCAACGCCCGGTTCGCGGACGAGGAGGCGGCCGGGATCCTGCCGCCCGGGGCCAACGCGGGCGGGTTCCGCCTGCTCCACGGCTGCGAGCTCGAGGTCCGCGCCGATGGGCGGCTGGACTACGAGGACGACCTGCTGGCGCGCTTCGACCTCGTGGTGGCGTCGGTCCACGTGGCGCGCCGCCAGCCGCGCGCCGAGCTGACCCGGCGGACCCTGAACGCGATCCGCAGCCCCCACGTCGACGTGATCGCCCACCCGTCGGGGCGCATGATCCAGACCCGCGACGACCTCGACCTCGACTGGGACGCGGTGTTCGAGGCGGCCGCGGCGACGGGCACGGCGCTCGAGATCAATGGCTCCCCGCACCGCCTGGACCTCGCCGCCGAGCGTGCCCGGCGGGCGGTCTCGATGGGCTGCCTGCTGACGATCGACTCCGACGCCCACCGGACCGAGGAGCTCGAGTACGTGCGCTGGGGCGTCGACCAGGCGCGACGGGCATGGGTCGAGCCCTCGAACGTCCTCAACACCCGGCCGCTGCCGGAGCTGCTCGCCTGGGTCGCGGGCAAGCCCTCGCGGGTCTGACATACCATCCGCGCCGATGACCCCCCACGACGCGACCGCCGACCCGACCGCGGTCCTCGCCCGCCGCGAGCTCGTGGTGGCCGCCGTGGTGATGGTCGCGCTGACCCGGGCCGTCGAACCCGCCGATGCCTTCCTGGTCGCGGGCCTGCTCCCGGTCGTGATGCTGCTGGCGGGCGTCGGGGTCCTGCACCTCGGGACCGCGGACACCCGGCCGTTCGAGGCGCTGCTGGTGCCAGCCGTGCTCACTGGGGGCGCCGGAGCGGCGATCCACCTCGTGCCGATCGGCCTCGGACTGATCCCGGTGCTGCTCGGCTTCGCCATCCTGCTCGACCGGATCCTCGCGCTCGAGCTGCGGCTGCTCGGCCAGGCGACCGGGGCGACCGAGGCTGACCAGTCGCGAGTCGTGCTGGCGGCGATCACGACGGCGTTCATCGCGTTCACCGGCATCGCGACGCTGGTGCCGGGCGGGCTCGCGGAGCCCGGCGGTGCGGCGGCGGGTGGCCAGGCCCTGTCCGAGGGCTGGCTCGTCGTGATGGCGGTCAATGACGCCCTGGTCGCGCTGCTCCTGGGCTACCGGCTGGCGCTGCTGCGCTACGGCACGGCGAGGGACGCTGCGCGCTCGGCGGTGACCTCGGCGATCGTCGTGGCGGTCGCGGCCGGGGCGATCCGCGCGATCGACCTGCCGAGGCTCGTCGGGCCCGCGCTGCTGACGCTGGTGTTCTACCTGTGGGACGCGCTCCATGGCAGCGCCCCCGCCCGGCGACGTGAGCCACGCTTCATGTGGGAGGCGATTCTGCTCGCGGTGCTCGGGGTCATCGTCGTCGCCTGGAACCTGCGTCTCCGCGCCTGACGAACCGCTTCTGCGACCCCCGGTGACGGGCGTCCCCGTTTGACGGAGCGGGCCGGGGATGCTAGAAACACGTGCCCGCGACCGATGCCGCGCGAGCCTGCCACATCCCCCGGCATGCCCCGGCGACGGCGCGTCCAGCGCACCGAAAGGACGACCTCTCTGTGACCTTCCCCGAGATCGACGCCGCAGCCCAGACGCCCGCCAACCAGACCCGGCTCAAGCGCCAGCTGGTGGACCAGGCGATCGCACAGGCATCGGCCGCCGATTGGGCCGAGGCTGCCGAGACGAACCTCCGGCTGCTCGAGCTCGGCCCGGACTCCGAGTCCGAGAACCGGCTCGCCAAGGCGCTCTGGGAGCAGGGCGAGCTCGGCGCGGCGCGCGAGCACTACCAGAAGGCCCTCGCGCTCGACCCGACCAACCGCATCGCCGAGCGCAACATCGACCGCCTCAAGGTGCTCATGGTTGAGGCCGGCGAGCGGACCGTCGCGGCCCGACCGGGCTCCAAGGCGCCCGTCAGCATCTTCGTCGAGGAGACCGGCAAGACCGGGTTCGCCCACCTCACCAACCTCGCCCGCTCGGCAGAGTTGGCGCAGGTCAATCCGGGCGACCTGGTCGAGCTCGTGCCCGAGGGCAACCGGCTGATTGCGATCAGCAACGGGACCCGGATCGGCGTGGTCGAGCCCCGCGTGGCCGCCCGCCTGCTCAAGCTCATGGCCGACGGCAACAAGTACCTGGCCGGCGTCACCTCGCTCGGCGACCGCGACGTGCGGCTGATCATCCGCGAGGTGTTCCAGGACCCGCGCAACTACGGCAAGGTCAGCTTCCCGACCGCCGCCAAGTCCACCGACCTGCGCCCCTACACCAAGGGCACGCTCGTGCGCGAGGACGAGGAGCTCGAGGACGACCTCGAGGACGACATCGAGGACGAGGAGATCGAGAATCTCGACCGCGTCCTGCCGCCCGAGGAGACCACGGACGAGGCGTTCGTCGAGGAGACGGACGAGCTCGAGGAGCCGTAGACTCCCGCGCTCCGGCGCCAGCCCGGCGCTCGCGAGGCGCTCGGCGGGTCTGCGACAATCCGGCGATGGCTGGCCGTGCACTGCTCCTGAGGGCGGAACCCGGGTTCAGCCTGCCGGCGTTCGAGCGGTTCGCGCCGCCCCCGCCCCCGGCGCTGGTCGGGGCACGCATCGAAGCGGGTTCGGCGCCCGGCGACATCGTGCTCGACCTGTTCGGGCGCGGTGGCTGGGTGGCGCGGGCGGCGATCGACCGCCAGCGCAAGGGCGTCAGCCTCGAGGGCACGCCGCTCGACCGGTTGCTGGCCGAGATCGTCCTCCGCCCGCCGGACCTCCGCCACCTCGACGCCGCCGTCCAGGCGCTGGCCGCCTCCGCGCGCCGCGAGTCCAGCCTCAAGGCGTCCATCACGGACCGCTTCGCGAGCCGCTGCGCCACCTGCGAGCGGCCGGTGATCCTGGACGAGATCACCTGGTCGGCCGAGACCGAGGGCGAAGATGGCCAGCCGGTGGCCCCACAGCCGATCCGCAAGCACTACCGCTGCCCCGTCTGCCGCGACCAGCTCGGCGGCGGCGAGCAGCGCCAGGCGCCACTGGACGCCAACGACCTCCGCCTGGCGCTCGACCGCGACGCCGGCGACGCCCGCGAGGTCCTGTACGACCGGTTCCCCGTGCTCGAGGGCGGCGACACGCTCGCCGACGAGCTCCTCGACCTCCACACGCCACGCCAGCTGTCGGCGCTGGCCGCGATCCTGGAGCGTGTCGAGGGTGACCTCCGCGCCGCCCCCATCGCCGCGGCCCTGCGCCTCGCGATCCTGCATGCCCTGGGTCCCGCGAGCCGGCTCCTCACCTCGCCCGGGAGGGTCGCGCCCCTGCGGATCGCCGGCGGCCACGTCCGCCTCCCCGGCGGCGCCCACTGGCGCGAGCGCAACCCGTGGCTCGCGTTCGAGGACGGCGTGCGCCTGGTCCGGGGCTTCGTCCAGCGCCTCGAGAGCGGCGCGTGGGGACCCGTGCCGGCGCGGCTCGGAGACGACCTGCGCAGCCTCGTCGAGGGCTCGGCGACGGCGATGCTCAAGCAGGGGACCTCCGCGGCGCTCGGAGCGCTGCAGCTCGAGACCTCGCACCTTGCCGAGGGGGGCGTCCGCCCGCGGGTGCGCCTCGTCGTCGGGACGCCACCGCTTCGCCCCGTCACCGATCGCCTCGCCTGGGCGTACCACGCCACGGCGTGGGTCCTGGGTCGCGAGGCCGCGGCCACCCTGCCGCTGGAGCCGCTGTTCGGCCCGGCGGTCCGGCCGTCGTGGGGCTGGCAGGCCGCGGCGGTCACCCGGGCCCTGCGCGGCGTCGAGCCCGTGATGGGACGCAACGCGCGAGCCGTGTTCCTGCTCGAGGGCGACGGGCCCGAGTCGCTCGTCGCCTGCGTCCTCGGCGGCGTGACGGCGGACTACCGGCTGGCGACCGCGCGACTGCCCGAGGCCGGCCGCGAGACGGGCGGCGTCGTGGAGCTCGTTCCGCCGGGATCTGGTGCCGTCCCGGGCGGGCCCCGGACGCGTGCGAACGTCGGCCTGCCGGCACTCCCGGGCGGTGCCGGCGACCAGGACGTCGTCGAACGTGACCGCCTGTTCGCCCCGCCCGACCGCGTCGTCGATGCGCCGTTCTCGGCAGTGGACGCGGCGCGAGCCGTGGTCGACGCGACGATCGACGTGCTCAAGCTGCGGGGCGAGCCCGTCAGCTTCGCCGGCCTGCTGGGCGAGATCCTCGTCGGCCTCGACCGGGCTGGGCACCTGCGGCGCCTCGTGCGGCCGCCGGCGCCCGCCGAAGCGACCACGGCCGACGGCGCCGATCAACCCGACGGCAAGCCCGAGCCGTCGGCGGACCACGTCGACCGGCTGCTCGCGCTCATCCGCGATGCGCTGGCGGGTGCTGAGGGCATGCGTCTCGTGCGCGTCGCCGAGGACCGCTGGTGGCTGGGCGAGCGTGCCGACAGGGACGCGGCCGCGGCACCCCTCGCGGATCGCGTGGAGTGGGCCGTCTACAGCCTCCTCTCAACCGCCGGCCCGCTGTCCGAAACGGCCTTCCTCGACCGGATGGCGGGCCTGTTCATCGGCCCGGATCTCCCCGACGAGGCCCTGGTTCGCGCCTGCCTCGAGAGCTACCGGAGTCTCGCCAGCACCCAGGACGTCCTCGTCACCACCGACGACCTCGCGCGGCGCAGCCACGAGCACGGCGAGCTGATCGCGGACATCGTGGACCTCGGGCACCGGATGGGCTTTTCGTGCTGGATCGGCAACCGCCAGCAGCGCCGTCGCGTGGGCGGCGTCCCGCTGATGGACCGCCTCGACGACCGCGAGCTGGCGGGCCCGCCCTACTTCGGCCGGATCCGGGGCGAGGACCTCGAGGAGGTCGACGTCATCTGGTACGTCCGCGGACGGGCCGCGTTCCTGTGGGAGGTCGAGTGGACCGCCATGCTCGGCGACACCGTGCTCCGGCGCCACGCGCGGATGCCTCACGACGAGCGCCTGGTCCGCTTCCTCGTCGTCCTGCCCGAGCGCGCCGAGCTGGTCCGCCACAAGCTCGAGCGGTCGCCCCTGCTGCGCACCGAGCTCGAGACCGGCGACTGGCACATCCTCAAGGCCAACCACCTGCGCGAATGGGCTACCCACGAGGAGGTGGCGCTGGCCGATATGGAGGGCCTGCTGGGCCTCGACCCAGCGATCGAGCGGACCGGCGACCAGCTCGCCCTGTTCGGCGGCTGACGGCCGCCTGGCGACCGCCCGGGCCGGTAGGCTAGAGCCGCCAGGCCAGCCGTCCATTCCTCCGCCCGCAGCTTGGGAAGCGTGACCGTGACCGACTCCACCACCGCCCCGTCCGTCATCGACGAGATCGCCTCACGCTACTGGGAGGACGTCCTCGTGCTGTCGCCGACGACGGCGACGGTCTACGGGGACGAGCGCTATAACGACCGTCTCGACGACCCCGGGCCCGAGGGTCGCGCGGCCGAGCGGCGCCTCATGGAGCGGGTGCGCCAGGAGGCCGCCGACGTCTCGCCCGACGGCCTGTCGGAGGAGGATCGGATCACCAGGGACATCCTGGCGCTGGTCGCGGACATCGCCATCGAGGCCGACGACATCGCCTATCGCGAGATCCTGGTGGTCGACCAGATCCGCGGGCCCCAGACGCT
>DATDJA010000074.1:0-3004 GCA_036520795.1 Candidatus Limnocylindrales bacterium | reverse complement strand
TGGGCACGTACTCGAGCAGCTGGATGCGGCCGTCGAACGTCCGACTGCCAACCATCTCGAGGGCGACGTCCGGGTACCCGTCGTAGATCCGGTCGGTCCCCGTTCTCCCGGTGATCACGGGGAACACGACGACCCGGAAGCGGTCGACCAAGCCGGCCTCGAGCAGCGACCGGCATAGGGTGAGGCTGCCGAGCGTGTGCAGCGGCATCGAGTCGTCCCGCTTCATGGCGCGCACGCTCTCGACCGGGTCAGTGCGGACCAGCCGGGTATTGGGCATGGCGAGGGGTTCCTGCAGGGTCGACGAGAACACGACCTTGGGGGCACTTGAGAACTCCCCGATGCTGGCAGCCTCGTCGCTCTCGGGGTCGATCCCGGATGCCTCCGGCTGCTCCGCGAACCCCGACATCAGTCGGTAGGTCGTCGCCCCCATCAGAGTCGTGTAGTCCCGCGGCTCGTCGGCGAGCCATGCGAGGTACTCGGGACCCTGGAGGCCCCACCATCCCGGCCAGCCCTCCGCCGCGCCGTAGCCGTCAAGCGACGTGATGAAGTCCACCATCAGTTCCTGCATCGGTGTTGCACCTCGTCTCATGGCTGTTGCGTCACGCTGAGTGGCGGTCTATCTCCAGACTGAGGCATGAAGGTAGTCCAGAGCTACGACCTGCGAGCACGTTCGGGGAATGCGCGCCCGGTACGGCCGGAGGCACCGGGGATCGCTCATCGCCAATCGGTCAGCTCCAAGCCGAGACAGACACGAGCGGTGCCCCCGACATAGCATCTCGTGGTCCAGGCCAGCGAGAAACCGGAGCGAGGTCGCCGCGTGCAATCCAATGGGAGCTAACGGTCGCGACGACGTCGAGAGCGGCTCCCCGCTGCCACCCGCGGCGCGCATCGCGGTGCTGGTCGTGGCCGCCTTGGCCATCCTCGCCTGGCTCTTCCTGGCGTTCGTGCACCTCGGTGACCGCTTCAACGTCAATCACGTCAGCGGGTCGCTCCTGGCCCTGACGGAGCGGGCGCGGGAAGGCGTTCTGTACCCGCCGTTCTTCGATGGCCAGTCGTATGGCGGCACCCGCACGATGCCAGTGCCGATCCTCCTGTATGCGGTCGCCATCTCCATCGGAGGCGACCTCCTGGCGCCGGCCAAGCTCGTCGATCTCCTCGCGTCAGTTGCGCTCGTCGCCGTCCTGGTTGCGGTGCTCAGGCGCTTGGGCGCCTCGATGGCGGTGAGCCTCGGGCTCGCTGCCACGGTCATGACGTCGCAGGTCTTCCTGGTGGCAGGTACCGGGATCCGTCCTGAATCGTTGCCGACCCTGCTCCAGTTGAGCGCGGTCGCGCTCGTCGCATTCGTCCCGCGGCGCGCCGCGTTGGTGCTCGCGGCGATCCTGTGCGCCGTTGCCCTGTTCGCGAAGCTCAGCGCGCTCTGGGGGCCGATCGCCATCGTCGCGTGGCTGCTCACCAGGGATCGCGGTCGACTGGCCCTGTTCTCCATCACCCTCGTCGCGGGCATCATCGCCCTGGGGGCACTCTTCACCGTCGCGAGTGACGGCCGGATGCTCACCAACCTGCTCGGGCTCGGCGGTGCGGGACTTTCGCTCGGGGGCGTCGCCAGGGCGCCGCTCACGGCGGTCGAGCTGCTCCTTCAGTACGCCCTGGCCAGCGTCGTCCTGCTGCCCGCGCTGGTGCTCGGCCTGTTCTTCGCGGGCCGCAGGTCGCGGCCGACGATCTTCCAGGCGGCACTGGTCGCGGCCGGGGCGATCCTGCTCGTCGTGATGGCTGACATCGGGAGTGACTACAACCACCTGCTCGACGTGATCGTCCTGCTCCCGATCGTGGCATTCGAGGTCATGCAGGGCTTCGCCCGCCGGATGGACGACCCTCGCCCGGCATGGGCGTTCCTCGCCGCCATGGTCATGGTGGGATCCTCGGCGGCACTCGTCACGGGCTCCCGCGCAAACCTCGCGATTGCGGCAGGGCTCACCGGTGCCGCGGACCCGCGGGTCGACGCGCGTCCGCTCGAGGCCGAGCTGGCCGGCGCCGCCACCGTGCTCGCCGAGGACCCGTATGTCAGCCTGTACCGCGGACAGCAGCCGACGGTGCTGGACCCGTTCATGCTCGTTCGCCTCGAGCGGCGTGACCCGGCCCTCGTCGAGCCCCTTGTCGCCCGCGTCGCCGACGGCGGGTTCGATGCCCTCGTGCTCAATCGCGACCTCGAGGATCCGGCGTCCGAGGCCTGGTTCCGGGAGTCGGCATTCGGCCCTTGGTTCTACGCAGCCGCGCGGGCGCGCTATCGCCTCTGCACCAGCGAGGCCGGATTCTTCCTGTACGTCACGAGCTCACGTCCGTGCCCTGATCCGTGAGCCGCTCGGAACTCCGTCAGCTCTGGATCGGTTACGGACCGCTGCCGACCTTGACGGCGCTGACGAGGTGGCGGTTGGTGACCCCGCCGGTGCCGGCGGAGAAGCCGACGAGGACGTTGGCCGGCAGGCTGACCGCGGTGTCGAGGACCTGGACCCCGGCGACCTTGACCTGGAGTCGACCGCTGACGACGGCGACCTCGACCTGGCGGGGCCCGCCGTTGTGGAGGACCGGGATGGCGGTGCTGGTCGAGAGGTAGTTGAGGGCGTTCGCGGTGCCGGAGTTGGCGATGCCCACGAAGTTGGCCGACGGGTCGCCGATGCCCGAGTCGTACGTGTCGAGGGCGACCGCGTAGCCGGCCAGGCCGCCGTAGCCCAGGCCCGAGCCGGTCGCGCCGAGGGCGCCCCCGCCGGCCGCCGGGTTGAGCAGCAGCAGGGCCATCCCGTCGGCGCCCGTGCCGGTGCCGATGTCGGCGGTGAAGCAGACGCGCAGGGCGGCGCTGGCCTGGGCGGTCGTGTAGATGACGCTGCCGGCCTGGGCCGTGGTCGCGGGGGTCAGCTGGACCGCCGCGCCCGAGACCGTGGCCGAGCCGTTGCGCTGCCAGCCGGCCGCGGTCACCGCGGGCAGCGTGTCGGGACAGCTCGACGAGGGG
>DATDJA010000073.1:0-3286 GCA_036520795.1 Candidatus Limnocylindrales bacterium | reverse complement strand
AAGCCCACCCCGAAGCCGACGCCGAAGCCGACCCCCAAGCCCGAGCCCAAGCCCGAACCCAGGTCGAACCCGACCCCCCGACCGACCCACAAGCCGGACCCGAAGCCAGACAAGCCGAACCCGGCCGCGAAGCCGACCCCGAAGCCGGATCCCACGGACGAGCCGACGCAGGCCGCTGCGACGACGTCTCCGGACGGCGCGCCGTCGCTCGAGCCCAATGCCGCGGGCTGGCCCGCTGGCTACGAGAGCCCATCCGACTCGCAGTACCCGGTCGAGGGCGCGTCCCCGTCCGCCGACACCCTTGCGCCGTCGCCTTCGCCGGACCCGGTGACGGCCGGCGTCATCCTTGGAGCTGGTGCGGCCGGCGGGACCCCTGGCGATCCTGGTGGACATGGCCCCAATGCGGGCGGCAGCGGGGGCGGCGGATCCACCCTGCCGGACGGCGGCGCTGCCGGCGGAACCACGCCCGGCGACGAGCCCGGCTCGCTCGGCCAGGCGCCCGGCATCCTCGCCATCCTCGCCGCGGTGATGCCGACAGCGGTCGTCACGACCGGCGCCGTCACGATGATGATGGCGTTCATGGTGTTCGGGAAGCGCCGGCGCGACGGCGAGCCCACCGCGGACGACGACATCCTCGCCGCCCAGGCCGCGCGTGGAACGGGCGCCGTGCCGAACTCGGGGACGGTGGGCTCCAAGGTGATGCCGGGTGCCGTCGCCGCGGCGACCGCCGTGCAGGCGGCCGCGGCCCCTCCGCCCGAGCTCGACCAGATCGACGGCCACCTCCCGCGCTGGCGCCGCCCGTCGCTGATGCAGGCGCGCAAGACCGACCCGACGAGGTCGGTGTCGACTGGCCTCAAGCTCACCTTCGACGGCGAGGCCGGCAGCGCGGTCACGGGGATGGAGCGCCGGCTGATCCGCTACCGCCTGGTCAGCCTCCTCAGCGCGCCGGACGAGGTCCGCGGCGTCGAGATCGGGGTCCTCGACGAGGGCGACGAGGTCATCCTGCTCGAGAAGGCCGGGACCTACTGGCGGGTCCTGTGCCCGGACGGGCGCGAGGGCTGGCTGCACAAGATGACCCTGGGCGATGTCGTGATCGACTCGTCAGCGGCGGGCGCTGGCACCTGGACGTCGGCCGATGACGGACCGATCCTGGGCGGCTTCGAGGACGTCATGCGCGCTTACCGGGAGCGTCGCGCGGAGTTCGGCGAGGCCTAGCTCCCCGTCTCGGCCGGGACGACCCGCCGCCGGGACGGCTTCGCCCGCGGTGCAGGTGGCTTGCGCAGCACCAGGATGTGCTGGTGCACGATGTTCGGCACGAACGTTCGTGGGTAGCCGTAGGGCCGCAGCCGGGTTCCCGCCTGGTACCACGTGATGTCGCCCTTGGGCACGAGCCCCTCCGCCGCGGCCCGCGCCGCCAGGTCCGAGGCGGTGAACAGGTACCGGCCCTCCTGGTACGCGTCGCGGACGATGAGCACGACATACCGGCCCGGGCGCAGCACGCGATGGAGCTCGCACAGGACCTCGCTCATCGCGTCGAGGAAGGCGGCATAGTCGGGCAGGTTGGCGAGGTCGCCCGCGAGGTCGGAGCGCATCGCATAGTCCGTCCGCCGGTTGGCGTGGGTCTCCGCGAGCTTCCCGCCGGCCATCGTCATCGGCAGCTGCACGTTGTACGGCGGGTCGGTGGCGACGAAGTCGATCGATGCGGCCGGGAGCGTGGGCAGCAGCGCCCTTGCGTCGCCGAGGCGAAGCTCCACGCCGGACGGGTCGAACGGCCGTTGCCCGCCCGGGTCGGCCGGCCCGAGGTCGGCGAGGCGAGGTCCCGTGCCACCGTGCTCGGCGAGCAGCGCGGCGAGGGTCTCCTCGAACACCGTTCGCCAACGGGGATCCAGCTCGATCCCGATCGCCCGTCTCGGACCTCGCGCGATGGCGGCCCCCAGGAGCGTTCCGCCGACGCCGGCGAACGGATCCAGGACCAGCTCGTCGGTGCGGGTGAAGAACTCGATCAAGCGGGCCATCAGGCGAGGCGGCTTGTTGGCGCCGTGGGCCCGGCGCCGCGCGTGACCGAGCTCGGACGGATAGGCCGTCGTCCACACCGACTTCGTGAAGTAGAGCCACTCCTCGCCGGGGAGCTCGTTCAGGCCATTGGCGGGGTGGGGTGCCCGGCGCTCGCTCACCGGGGCAGCGTACCCGGCGCGACGACCTGCCCGGGAGACCGAGGCGGCGGCCCTACAATGCGGCATGCCGGGACGCGTGGTCAGTCGACGGTTCATCGGCCGGGAGGCGGAGCTCGCCCGAGTCGTCGACGCCGTCACCGCCGCAGCCTCAGGCGCCGCCACCACCGTGATCGTGTCGGGCAGCGCCGGGATGGGCGTGACGCGATTCCTCGACGAGGCGCTCGATCGCGTGTCCGGTCGCCCGCAGCCACCGATGGTGCTCCGCGGCCAGTCCCGCGGACCGGTCGATCCGCCCTGGGCTGCGGTGCTCGATGCGATCGCGCCGCTCCTCGCTGATCGCCCGGACGCCGAGCTGGACGCCCTGCTGGCCCGGGACGGGCGGCCGATCCTGCTCGGGCTCCCCGGGATGGTGGAGCGTGCACAGCACGTCCCGGGCCCACGAGCCAGCGACCTCGCCGACCCGGAGCGGCGGCAGCCACGGGCCCTCGAGTCGCTGCTGCGGTGGCTCGGCCGGGTCGCCGCGGAGCGGCCGATCGTGATCGTGCTCGAGGACCTGCACGCGGCCGACGCAGCCACCCGCTCGTTCGCGACGTTCGTCGCCCGGATCGCCCGCAGCGAGCGCATCTGCCTCGTGCTCACCTTCCAGCCCGACCAGCCAGACCGGCTCACCCTGGAGCACCCGCTGCGCGAGAACCTCGCGGTGATCGAGGCGGGCCTCCGGCCGCCGGTCCGGATCGATCTTGCCCCCCTGGCCCGCCGCGAGATCGCCGGGCTCATCGAGGGGATCGACGGAGAGCGACCGTCCGCGTCCATCGTTGTGCTCGTCGCGGAACGGTCCGCCGGGTCGCCGCTGGTGGTCGAGGAGCTGGTCGCGGCACGGCGCGAGCTGCGCAGCGCCACGCTCACGGGCTCGCTCGCGGACCTGGTGGGCGCCCGGCTCGCGCGCCGGTCGCCCGAGTGTCGTCGCGTGTTGCGACTGCTCGCACCCGCCGAGCGCCCGATGGACCGCACGCGGCTGGCCCGCGCGGCCGCGGAGATGGAGGCGAAGCCGACGCGCGGCCTGCCGCCGCGATCGACCTCACTGCCGCGCCGGCGCACCGGAGGGCTCGACG
>DATDJA010000072.1:0-3853 GCA_036520795.1 Candidatus Limnocylindrales bacterium | reverse complement strand
TGCTCGAGCTGCGCGAGCCCCGGCTCATCGAAGCGCCGGACGAGGTCGCCGTCCTGCTCGTCGGAGCCGGAACCCCTCCGAGACGCCTCGCGGTTGCCCGGGAATCGCTCGAGGATCACTTCATGCGGTTGACGACCGGCGACGGCGGGTCGCCGTCATGAGCCGCTTCGCCGCTGCGGTCCAGACCGAGATGCTGAAGTCACGTCGCTCGCGCGTCCCGTGGGGCGTCGCCATCGGCTTCACCCTGGCCCCGCTGGTCATGGGGCTGTTCATGGTCATCCTCAAGGACCCCGAGCGCGCACGGTCGCTCGGACTCCTCGGCGCGAAGGCACAGCTGACCGCCGGAACGGCCGATTGGCCCACCTACCTCAGCCTGCTCGGGCAGGCGGTGGCGGTCGGCGGGGCCGTCCTGTTCGCGTTTCTCACGGCCTGGATCTTCGGTCGCGAGTTCGCGGACAAGACGGTCCGCGGGCTGCTCGCCAACCCGACATCGCGGGGCACGATCGTGCTCGCGAAGGCGACCGTGTTGGGCACTTGGAGCGTCGCGACGACGGCGTGGGTCCTCGTGGTCGGACTCGTCATCGGCGTCCTCGTCGACCTGCCGGGCTGGTCACCGACCGAGGGGCCTTCGGCGATGATGGGCATCGCGTTGGCAGCGGTCCTCACGATCGCGCTGCTCGGATGGGCCGCGCTGTTCGCCAGCATCGGACGCGGCTACATCGCACCGCTCGCCTGGACCGTGGCGATGGTCGCCGCATCGCAGATCCTGACCGTTCTGGGATGGGGTGCCTGGTTTCCATGGGCGGTGCCGGCATTGGTCGCCGGCGCCGGCGGCACTGCGGTCGAGCCGGTCGCCCTGGGAGGTGTCTTCGTGCTCCTCGTGGCCGCGGCCGTGGGACTTGTGGCGACGGTCGCCTGGTGGGACCGCGCCGACCAGACCGGCTGAGGCGTTGCGAGCCTGTCGGCTGGCGTACCGGCCCGGGTACGCTGATAGGCACGCATTGGAGGCGCTGATGGATCTCGACCTGAACGGGCGACGGGCACTGGTCGGTGGCGGCGGATCGGGGATCGGCAGCGGCATCGCCACGGCGCTCGCGGCCGAGGGTGCCCGGGTGGCCCTGATCGGCCGGACCGGTGCCCGGCTCGAAGCCGAGGCGGCGCGGCTCGGCGGGACCGCGGTCATCGCGGATCTGGCGACGCCCGACGGCCCGGCGGGTGCCGTCGAAGCGGCAGTCGCGGCCCTGGGCGGCATCGACCTGCTCGTCGTCAACACCGGCGGTCCGCCGGGCGGCTCCTTCGACACGCTCGGCGAGGCCGAGTGGGAACAGGCGATCGCCGGCACCCTCCAGTCGACGCTGCGCCTGATCCGCGCGGCCCTCCCGCACCTGCGCGAGGGTCAGGATCCGTCGATCCTGATCGTGCTCTCGTCGTCCGTGCGCGAGCCGATCCCGAACCTCACGACGTCGAACGTCCTGCGTCCGGGGCTCGCCGGCCTCGTCAAGACGCTCACCGCCGAGCTCGCGCCGATCCGGATCAACGGGCTGGCGCCCGGCCGGATCGCGACCGACCGGATTGCCTATCTCGACGGGCGCCGAGCCGAGGCGACGGGCGTTTCGGTCGAGGAGATCGGGGAACGGACCCGGGCGACGATCCCGCTGGGCCGCTACGGGGACGTCGCGGAAATCGGGCGGGTCGGAGCCTTCCTCCTGTCGCCCGCGGCGTCGTTCGTGACCGGCGCGATCGTCCCCGTCGACGGAGGCATGATCCGCGCCCTGCCCTGACGCACCCGGGCCGGGACTCGGCCGAGGCCGCCCGGCAGCGGCAGGCCGAGGACCAGCGCCAGGCTGACCATGATCAGCGCGAAGCCCACGACGACCTCAGGGCCGATCGACTCGCCCAGGGCGATCGCGCCCCACACGATGGCGAACGCCGGCACGATGAACGTGACCGTGCTCGCCGCCGTGGCGGAGGTGCGGCCCAGGACGCGGAAGTAGAGCGGCCAGGCCAGGGCGGTGGAGATGACCGCGACGGCGACGAGCGAGGCGACCCCCGCGGCGGACGGCACGCCGGGCGCCCCCGAGGCGATCGCGAACGGCAGCAGCACGATCGACGCCGAGACGAGCTGACCCGTGGCGACCTCGATGCCGGGGATACCGTGCAGCCGGCGGCGGACGAAGGTGCCGGCGACGGCGTAGCTGAGGGCGGCGCCCAGGGCGGCGCCGACGGCCGCGAGGGTGCCGGGGCCGAGATCGAGGGGCGACCAGCCGACGACCACGGCGACGGCGACCATCCCGACGGCCACCCCGGCGATGACGCGGCCCGAGAGGCGCTGGCCCAGGACGAACGCGCCGACGAGCGCGGTGAACAGCGGCGTGGCGGCGTTCAGCAGGGCGCCGAGACCGACCGGCAGCGTCAGCGTCGCGAACGCGATGAGGGTGAACGGGATCGCCGAGAACGTGGCGCCCGTGAACAGGAAGTCGCCGATCCGGCCGCGTGCCGTGCGCCACGTCCGGCGGCCCGCCACCACGACGAGGATCAGCGCGGCCAGTGCGACCCGGACCTCGGCCGCCCAGACGGGACCGACCTCGGGGGCCGCCACTCGCATGAACAGCCAGACCCCGCCCCAGACGGCGCCCAGGAACAGCAGCGAGCCGAGATCGGCGAAGGAGTTGGATCGGGCGGGCGAGGGAGCGGGCGAGGGCGTCATCCCCAGAGTGTCGAGCGCGCCCCGCAGCCCGCTAGTTGACGGCCGTCGAGATCGGCCTACGTCAATCGACGCCCGTGAACGCCCCCGCTTCGAGGTGCTGGTGGAGCCCGGTGCGCCGCAGGAGGTCGTCGAGGTCGGCGAGGGTCCCGGCGTCGGGCGGCATGCCGGGTGCGCGGAGCGTGGCGTGGGCGATCGCGCCGCGCCGCTGGTAGACGACCTTGCGGATCGCGAGGTTCAGGATCGCCTGGTTCTCGAAGCGGACGACCGTCGCGTACCTGTCGAACAGCGCGGCGGCGCCGTCGCGATCGCCGGCGAACCAGCGCCGGACGACGGCCACCAGGATTTCCGGGAACCCGAACCCGGTCATCGTCCCGTGGCTGCCGCGACGCAGCTCCTCGATCAGCATCTCCCCGCCGAGGCCGCCGAGCACGATGACGTCGGGCGAGCCGTCGACCAGGCGGCCGGCCTTGGGCGGCGTCGGCTCCTCCTCCAGCTTGATCACGCGGCACGACGGCGCCTCGACCGCCAGGGCGAGCAGGAAGTCGACGCTCATGGGGACGCCCGAGCTCGCGGGGTGGTCCTGGACGACGACGGGGATCGAGATCGCCGAGGCCACGGCGAGGTAGTGGCGACGGAGGGCGGCGTCGGTCGGGCGGGCGAGGGGCGGTGGGGCGAGCATGACCGAGTGCGCGCCGGCGGCCTCGGCCTCGCGGGCATACACGATCGCGCGGTCCGTCGAGGCGTGCGACACGCCGACACAGATCGGGATCGACCCGGCGGCGGCTTCGAGGGCGGTCCGGAGCACGGTGGTGCGCTCCTCGTCGCCCAGCCTCGCGGCCTCGCCGAGCACGCCCAGGATCGTCAGGCCGTCGACGCCCGTGGCCCGCACGAAGGACACGAGCCGCGGGATCGACGCAACGTCCAACTCGCCGTCCGGCAGGAACGGCGTCGGCACGATGTTCCAGACCCCGCGCAGCGCCTCGATGTCGCCCATGCCGCCTCCTGTCGTGCGTGGATCGAGCCTACAGGAGCGGGCGGCCCGCGCAGGCTGGCCTCAGGGGCCAGCGAATCGCGCACTGGGGCGGATCAGCCGGCCGCTGGACGCCGCTTCTGGCCTGCCAGGCCGGATCCGCACCTCAGGCGAGG
>DATDJA010000071.1:0-29177 GCA_036520795.1 Candidatus Limnocylindrales bacterium | reverse complement strand
TTACCTCGTCGCCGCGCAGTCGACCCCGATCCTCGCCCTGGCGCCGCTGCTCGTCCTGTGGTTCGGCACCGGGCTCCTGTCCAAGCTCGTGATCACGACGCTGATCGTGTTCTTCCCGGTCGCGATCGCGACGATGGTCGGCATCCGGACCGTGGATCCCGGCCTGATCGAGATGGCGCGCAGCTTCCGGGCGACGGGCCGTCAGATCGCGACCCGCATCGAGATCCCGGCCGCGTTGCCCTCGATCCTCGGCGGGATGCGGGTCGGCGCCACGCTCGCGGTGATCGGCGCGATCGTCGCCGAGTGGGCCGGCGGCGAGTCCGGCCTGGGCGTGCTCATCAACATCGCTCGGGGCAGCCTGTTCGACATTCCGCTCATGTTCGCCACCCTGCTGACCCTGGCCCTGATCGGGGTCGCCCTGTATCTGGTCATGGTCCTCATCGAACGTCGCCTGGTCGGCGACCGATGAAACCCCAAGCACACCTCCTGGAGGTCACCCGACCCGTGCGCCCGTTCCCAGCCACCGCCCGAGCCACGCTCATCGCCGCCCTCGCCTTCGTCGTCGCCGCCTGCGGCACCGGCGCATCGCGATCGCCCGGAACCCCATCGGCCCAGCCGCCGGAATCGGGCGCGCCCAACGAGTCGACCGAACCCTCCGCCGCGCCCGTTGCCCTCACGGTCGGCCTCGGCTACATCCCCAACGTCCAGTTCGCCCAGTTCTACCTCGCCCAGCAGTCCGGCGCCTACGCGGACGCCGGCCTCGACGTCACGCTCCAGAACAAGATCGACCCCGACCTCATCACGCTCCTCGGCCAGGGCGCGGTCGACATCGGGAGCGGCGACGGCACCTCGGTGATCCCGGCCGTCAGCCAGGGCATCCCGGTCGTCTACACCGCGACGATCTACGGCAAGTTCCCGTCGATCGTGCTGGCCAGGGCCGATTCGGGCATCACGAAGGCCGCCGACCTGCGAGGCAAGAAGATCGGCATCCCCGGCAAGTACGGCTCCTCGTGGATCATGCTCCAGGCGCTCCTGCAGTCGGGTGGGCTCACGCCGGCCGATGTCGACATCGTCGAGTTCCCGGACTTCGGTCAGGCGGCCGCGCTCCAGCAGGGCGCCGTCGATGCGGCCACCGGGTTCGCGAACAACGAGCCGATCCAGCTGCGGAAGGCCGGCATCGAGCCCGTGGTCCTCACGGTCGACGACATCGTCCCGCTGCCCGGCCCCGGTCTCGTGACCGGGAAGGCGACGCTCGAGACCAAGCGCGACGCCCTCGGGGCGTTCACCCTCGTGACCCTCAACGCGATGGACGAGATCGCCGCCGATCCCCAGAAGGGCCTCGACGCGACGTTCGCGGCCGTGCCCGACCTGGCCAAGGATCCCGAGCTCCAGCGCCAGATCCTGGACGCCACGATCGCAACCTGGCAGAACCCGCGGACCGACGCCTACGGCGCGATCGATCGAGACGGGTGGCAGCAGTCGCTGGAGTTCATGACCACGCTCGGCCTCGTCCCGAACCCGGTGACCGTCGACCAGCTGGTGGACGAAACGCTCCTGCCGTGATGCCAACTGGGGCACGGCGGCCAGGTGCGCCTGGTTCGAGCGCGGATCGCGACCGATAGCGGCCACCCCACCCGCGGCTCGTCAGCGGCAGATCTTGGACTCAGGGAAGACCGCAGACCTGTTCAGGACCGGGATCTCGACCCGGGCGATATTGCCCTGGCTGAGGATCGGCTTCGCCTGGAACAGCTTCAGGACGAAGTTCACGATCTTCACCACGATCTCGGGAAGGCGGTAGCTGATCCCGGCACCCGTGGCGATGTTCAGGTTGACCCCCTTGCAGATCAGGATGCCGATGTCTGAGCCGCGAGAGGCGCCCACCGAGGACACCAGGTCCACGAACGGGCCGACCGAGAAGTTCGTGACGCCGATCCCGATGCGTGCCTCGAGGCGATGGGCGAGGACGATCCCCTCTGCGCCGGTGCCCCCGCCGCCCATCGACGTCAGCATGCTCCGCGTGGTGGACACGTCGGCCGGCTTCGTGACCTGCAGCCCCGTGGCGCTCGTGTAGGCGAAGCCGAGGCCGCCGCTGAACGACCACAGGCCCTCCGCGTCGAGGTGGTTGTCCTTGGAGCTGAACGCGGTGCGGATGATGAACGACTGGGTCAGGCCGAACGCGAACGGGATCCCGCCGATCACCTGGTTCCACTCCAGCGAGGCCGGGAGCTGGACGTAGCGGTGCAGGTTGCCGACGAGCCCGGTCTTTGTGGCCGCGGAGAACACGTAGTGGATGCCCGCCGAACCGGTCAGGGTGAGTCCGGCGGACTCCAGCGTCCCGCCGCTGATCCGCAGGTGCCACGAGGCACGGGGCAGCGTCCCCACCACCTCGAGCGTGCCCTTCACTCGGGTGCCGTCCTTGTCGTACTCGATGGACACGCCGACGCCTGACTTGCAGCACTTCGGCGTGAGGTGGAAGTCGCCGACGTCCATCGGGCCAGCGTTGCCCCAGCTCGGGTCGGGCGGCGGATCCCGCTGCGAGACGTCGCCGGGCTGGTACTCCTCCTCGTCGAGCGGGACCGGTTCGTCGCCGACGTCGCGACCCGGCACCGCGTACCGGGCCAGGCGTGCGGCGGCGACGGACGAGGGCGATGCCGGAGGATCGCTCGAGGGCGTGCCCGGTGGAGCAGGCGACGCGTCATCCGCGGGCTGCCCGCTGGGGCCGAGTGGGATCACCGACCACGGCAGCTCGCCGGTGTCGTAGACGATCATCTGGCTCTCGTCGAGGGCCACGTCGTCGCCCGAGAAGTCGCCCTCCGTGATGACCTCGGTGATGTCAACTGGCGCGATCGTGACCTCGCTCCCGGCGTCGGCACTGGTGACGTCGACGATCCGGCCGACGCCGCGGCCGGTCAGGAACATGACCTTGCCCACCTGGAGCCCGTCGACGCCGGGCGCCTTGGGATCCAGCGTCCAGGTCAGCCCGTCGCCCGTGATCGAGCGCACGGCCTGGGCACCGTTCGGGACGAGGACTACGTCGTCGGCGAGCTTCACGCTCGGGTCCGGGTTGACGTTGAGGCCGTACTTGAATTCGGCCTGCGTGTACTCGATGCCGTTGAGGTTGAGCTTGGGCTCCGGGGCGGGCGAGCAGCCGCCGAGCAGGGCGGACACGAGGATGCCGACCAGCCCGAGCACGGCCGCGCCTTGACGCGCCGGTGGCCGTCGGCTGGGCTTCGTCATCGGCGATCGGAACGCGGTCGTCACTGGCTGATCCCTTCCGTCGGCTGGGCGTCAAGGGGCTCGAACTCGGCGCCGAACGACACCTCGGTCCAGTGGTCGCCGGTGATGTCCCTTATCTCGTCGCGGCTGCGGACCGTGAACGGCAAGGTTCCACCGTTCCAGCTCGCCGGGACGAAGAACGTCGCCGCCACCCGCCGCGTCTCGCCGTCGTTGTCGAAGTACGCCGTGTCCGCGCTGGCAGCCTGTTGCAGGTAGCCGTCGGGCGCCGTCAGGAACAGCTGGGTCCCCGTCGCGAACAGCAGGCCGAAAGCGCCGGGGTTCTCGACCTGGTGGGCCGTAACGTCGAAGATCACCTCGAGCGCGCGCATGCCCGTGGGCGGAAGGACCCCCTCGCGCGGAAGACCGAGCCGATAGCTCTCCAGCTGCACGGTGTAGTTGCCGGCAGAAACGGCCGGTGCACTGACCGGCACCTCGACCGGCAGCGGTGGATCAATGGCGTCCCCGCTGTCGGGCACAAGCGGAAGAACCGAAGGCGCCGTGTAGTCCTGCCCGAGAAACAGGGTTGCGCCAGCCGGATCCATAGCCGGCATGAACGCGAAGTCGTAGGTGACGGGTACGGGCGCA
This sequence comes from Candidatus Limnocylindrales bacterium, assembly GCA_036520795.1. Taxonomy (GTDB): domain Bacteria; phylum Chloroflexota; class Limnocylindria; order Limnocylindrales; family CSP1-4; genus CAIXZV01. The sequence continues at coordinate 25,316 of DATDJA010000071.1, read as the reverse complement.
TCGGGGGTGATGGTGGGGATCTCCGTCCCGTGGAGCGTCCCGTTGTACAGCCGGTCACCGATCCGCAGGTGCATCCAGGGCTGGAAGATCGATGGCGTTGACAGGAGTCCATCGTCAGGCGGGACCACCGGCTTCATCAGCCACGCCTCGCCGTCGATGCTCGCCGTCGCGGTGGCGGGATCCCAGCGAAGGTGTTTGGCCCGATACCCGATCCCAGGCAGGTTGACCTCGCCCGTGGTCAGCGCCAGGTCGACGGCGACCGGCGCCGGGTCGCCCTCTGCCGGCGGGAGGATCGCGCGAGGCAGATTGACGATGGCGGATCCCGGTGGCGACGTTGTGACAGTCGCCTGGTCCAAGGCGAAGGAGATCGGGACGCGGTCGATGAGGTCTGTGTGGAACGTGCCCATCGCGGACCGCGACACGCTCGCGAGCAGTGCCTGGTACTGGCCCGCGGGATCCGCCGGCACGGCGAAGTCGGCGTAGTTGCCCGTTGTCGACGTCCAGCTCATCTGCGGGAGCCGTCCGTCGCTCCCGGACAGCGCGTCGTGGGTCGTCCCGTCGGGCCAGGCGAGCGTGAGCTGGTCGGATGGGACGAAGCCGTTGACGACGCTAGGCGAACTCGCGAACTCATCGAATACCAGGCGCAGCACGTGCTGGCCGGTGGGTGCCCGAGGAGCGCGGATGGCGTCGGCGAACAGCACGGCTCCTGTGAGATGCACCGCCTCGCGTCCGATCTGGCCCCAGCCGTCGATGGCCAAGTCGCGCGGGACGCCAAAGCCCTCCACGGCGCCGTCGGCGAGGCGGATGGTGGTCTGTGTCTCGTCGCTGCGTCCCCAGCGCAGCACCCCGTCCTTCAGCGGATCGCCCTCGCCCACGCTCACCTCGTAGGTGATATCGCTCGACAGGCCGGGCGGAATGGACGACGGCGGGACGAGCGGGAACAGCGAGAGCTCCTGCCCGTCGAGCAGGACGGCCGCCTCGGTGACCAGGCCCGCATAGATGTTGCTGAGGTTCTCAAACCGGATGGCGAGGTACAGGGTTTGGGCGACCGTGTCGTGTACCGCCTCGCCCACGGTTAGCACGAACGGGCCGGACTGGAACCGCGCGCCGATGTCGCGGCTGGGCTGGGATGCGGGCCGGGACGGCCCGCTAGGTGAGGGGAGCGGAGTCTGGCCGGGGGTCGGAGACGGCGTGGGCGTTACGGTGGTCCCGCAACCTGCGAGCATGGCCGTCAGGAGTCCAAGGGCGATGGTGGCGAGAGGTCGCGTCGCGTGGCGGGTCACAAGCCCCCGCCCGGGCAGGCTACTCCGGGCCCCGGTACGCCTGTGGCGGACCCCGGCGCGGCCGACGGATCGACGGACGGCATAGGTCGAGTTCCATCGATGACCTTTGGTGGCGGCACCGGTCCCGTTACGTTGCCGTCAGGCTGTCGTGCAGCTACGTGCTCATCGGGGTCGACCGGGGCGGCGACCACCGTGGTGACCGGTGACGCCGGCGGATCCGACACGTGCATGTTCGGCCCGGGCACCTGGCGCGCTCCCGTCGCCGTGTAGGGATCGTTGCCCACCCCGGCGCTAACCGGTCCGCCGGGAGCCGACCCGGTGCCTCCGCTCTCGTCGGGCCGGGTGACGTCGTCAACCAGTGCGCAGCCGCCGGTGCCCGGCCCTGGCTGGGGGAACTCGCCGGACCCTTCGGTGGGCGGCACGGCGTCGACGTGGGCCCTGTCGACCCAGGAGGGGCCGGTGGGCGCTGGAGTGCCGCATGCGGTCAGCACGAGACCGGCGACGACGAACAGCACGCCGAGCCGCGACTCGTCCCGCCTCACTCCAGGGGCCCCTCCTTCGCAACCAGCCCTCGTGACGTTGGGCTTGCGTCCGATTCGCACAATAATGGGAGACGTCGCAGCGGTCTAGGCCCCATGTCCGTCACCGTGGAGGTTGACCCGATGCTCTCTCCGCGCCGACACCGGCCGCGCCGCACGCTTCTACCCGTGGTCGCCGGATCCCTGGCGGTCCTGCTGGTGAGCCAGTCCGCATTCGCGGCGGTTACCTGGTCGAAGCCCGTCAACGCCGGCCCGCAATACTCGTGGAACCTCGGCCGCGGCCTCGCGACCACCGACACCTCCTCGAAGACCTACCTCCATGTCCAGTTCGAAGACGACGGCCACAACCACACCGGCATCTACTACCGACGCGGCAACGCCTCGGGATCGTCGTGGGCTCGGCGAAGCGGCTGAACCCCGCCAGCTCGGACGCGGAGGCCGGCGCGATCGCGGCGGCCGGCAGGTTCGTCTACGTCGCGTGGGTGACCGGGACCCACGCCGCCAACGACTACGATCCGGCGGCTCCCCGCCACATCCGCGTGCGCGTGAACACCAACCACGGCGCATCGAACGCCTGGCAGACGGCGAAGAAGTTCGAGGCCCCGGAGCGGACCGGCCGCCCGTCGATCGCCGCCTGGGGCAGCCGCGTCTACGTGGCCTACACGGACGCGGACACCGGCAACATCTACGTGGCGACCAACAACGGGGTGAACAGCGAGGACATCGGGTGGCTGGCCGGGCAGGCCGGCGTTACCACGCGATCGAGCACCATCGACGGCGACGGCTTCGAGGGCACGCCGGTCGTCGCGGCCTCGGGCGCGAACGTCCTCGTCGCCTGGCTGGACAGCGACGACGGGACGATCAAGGCCAGGATCTCGACCGACCACGGTCACACCTGGCCCGATCCGGCCATCGACCTCGCGACCGGCCAGGCGTACGGCATGTCGGCGGCCGCCGACGCGACGCGCCTCGCGCTCGCCTGGGCAGCGCCGGACGGCATCCGGTCGCGGGTGTTCCGGGACGACACGTGGAAGGCGACGCACAAGCTCGCCTCGTTCAGCTCGACGGGCGCCTACCGCAACGGCTACGGCACCTCGGTCGCCCTGGCCGGGTCCAGCCGGCTGGGTGTCGCCTGGTCCGCGTGCACGCGCGCGAATTGCGCCGGCTCCTCCGCCCAGGGCGTCAACGTCCGGTGGCGGGAGTCGGCGAACAACGGCAGCAGCTGGAAGCCGTCGGTGACGATCGCATCGCACGGCGCCGGCAGCGACCGGCGCATCAACGACTACCCGTCGGCGCTGATGCCAGACTCGAGCCACCGCCTCATCACCTACAACACCGCGGCCCGCAACTTCTCGACCTACCGGCTGGTGATCGAGCGAGGCAGCGGCAAGCCGTAGGGCGTATCAGTCGTCGGCCTGGCCGATCTCGAACACGGCCAACCGACGCACCGCGATGGCCGCCGCAAAGGCGACGGCCACGACCGCGAGGGCGAGCGCCGTCCATGCGTCGAGGAGATTCGGGTTGGTCACGCCGGGATGTGCGATCGCGTCTGAGATCGCGAGCGTGTACTGGCGAATGCTCAGCAACCGGGTCCCCTCGAGCAGCCCGGCCAGAACGCCCTCCCAGACGAGGATGTAGATGAGCCCGATCGCGAGTGACCGCCCCGTGACGAGGCTGAGCGCGAAGAAGATGGTCACGTAGACGGTGGCCCCGATCGCGGTCCCCACCGCCGCCCCCACCGCCCCGGAGAGCCCGGTGCCAGCCGGCTGAAGGATGGCACCGGCAACGAACGACGCCGGCGCGACCAGCGCGACCGAGAGGCCGATGGCCACGGCCAGCTTCGCGACCACGATCCGCCACCGGTCGATCGGCTTGACGAGGAGGTAGACCGCGGTCCCGTCCTCGATCTCCGCGCCGATGGCCGCCGTGCCGAAGACGAGGGCGACGATCGGCAGCATCGTGGTGACGATGAGGCGGTCCATGATCGCGGTCGTGACCTCCTCACTCGTTCCGGCCCTCGACAGGCGGACGAGGATCGCGATCGCGACCGGCAGCAGGGCCAGCAGGGCTAGCAGCAGGCTGCGTCGCCGGCCGAGCAAGCCACGCCACGTCAGGGCCGCGATCGTGAGGATGACGGAGCGCCCACCGCCTGTCGCGGTCGCGCGACTCACCGCTGCACCAGGTAGCCGAAGACGCTCTCGAGGTCTTCGTCGGTTGGACGGAGCTCAATGATCGACACGCCGCTCGCGCGGGCAATCGCCGGCAGCGCCCGCGCGAAGCCGACATAGTCGGACGTCCGTACGGCGAGCCAGCCCTGGTCGAGCTGGACGCCAAAGGTCGAGGGATGACCGACGAGGGCCGCCGCCAGGCGCCGGTCGTCGGACGAGCGCATCGTGAAGGTGTGCGGCCGGTCGGTCATGAGCCGCCGGATCTCGCGGAAGTCGCCCGACGCGGCGAGTCGCCCACTGACGATCACGAGCACGTTCTGCGCGAGTCGCTCGACCTCCTCGAGGATGTGGGAGCTGAACAGGATGACCCGGCCCTGGTCGGCCATCCGCGCGAGCAGCTCCATCATCTGGAGTCGCTGGCGGGGATCCATCCCGTTGAACGGCTCGTCGAGGACCAGGATCGAGGGGTCGTGCACGAGGGCCCCGGCGATCTTGGCCCGCTGGCGCATCCCCTTGGAGTAGGTCCCTACCGCACGGTCCGCGGCGTCCGTGAGGCCGACCGTGGCGATCGCGGTGCGGGCGGCCCCATCCGGGTCTGGGAGGCGCTGGAGCCGCGCGTTGAGCTGGGCGAACTCGAACCCGGTCAGGAACGGGTGGACCGACTCGCGCTCCGGGACAAGGCCCATCTCGCGGTAGACCGCCGGGTTCCGCCAGCTCGAGGTGCCCCGCATCGCGACGACGCCGTCGGAGGGCCGGAGCAGCCCGGCGATCATATGGAGGATCGTGGACTTGCCGGCTCCGTTCGGCCCGAGCAGCCCGGTCACCCCCGATCCCAGGACGAACGAGATGTCGTTGACGGCGACGACGTTGCCATACCAGCGCGAGACGCCAAGGAGCTCGACGGCCGCGCCCGGCGTGAGCGTGCGGGGACCGGGCGCCCGACCGGGAGTGGCGGTGGCGGCCGGACCCCAGAGCGGAGCGTCCGAGCGCGGGCTCATGCTGCGATCGTCCGGTAGCGCTGGACGAGGATCGTGCCCGACCCGATCGCAATCACGATGGAGGCGACCAGGCCCAGCGACACCGGCAGTCCCGTGGCCGCCCAGGTCCCGGACGACGGGTCGACGCCGAAGAACCAGGCATTCGCGGCATCGAGGACCGCGCCGATATCGAGGAGCACGACATACCGCGAGGCCTCGCCGAGATCGAGTGCGACGACCACGGCGGCGATGATCCCGGGCACGATGAACAGGCCGAAGATCGTCACGGTCGCATACGCCCGCCGGGCAACGAACGCCGCGGCCACGAGCGCCACGCCGGACGTTGCGACCGCCGCGAGGACGGCGGAACCGAGGATCGCAAGCCAGGCCCCGGCCTCGTGGCCGAGTGCGTCGACCACGTCGGTCGTGAGCAGCACGGCCCCCACTGTCAGGATGATGTGGGGCACGAGGAACAGGATGAGCAGGGCCGCGCAGAGCGCCGCCAGCTTCGCCAGCGCATAGTCCACGCGGAGGAGGGCTCTGGAAAAGTACAGGCTGAGGACCCGGTACCGGACGTCGCGGCCGAGCAGCTCGGGCGCCTGCACCGCGACGAGGATCGTGGCGAACACGCCGACCGAGCTGGCCATCTCCGCATGACCCGGAATCACCCCGAGATCCGTGATGCCGAACCGCGAGGCGAACGTGCGTAACGCCACGATGATCAGGGCGGTGACGGCCGGGACCACAATGCAGAACGCCGGCACGATCTTCGCGCGGGCGGACCGACCGAGCCCGAACGTCGCCCGAAGACCTCCGGTGAACAGCGTGGCGAACGCGTGACGACGGCCCAGCCTCGGCCCGTCATAGCCGCGGTAGCCGATGTCGTAGATGCTGCCCGACGGCCCGGCGCTCACGCGCTCGCTCCCGTCGTTGCCGAGGCCGCGGGCACGTCGTCGCGGAACAGGTCCTCGAGCGAGTGGCGGCCGTGCTCCATGCGGACCAGGGGGAGGCCCAGGTCGGCCACGGTGTCGCGGACGATGTCGAACGGCGCCCCGCCGTCGAGCGCGATCCGCACCGTCCGGTCCGCGCCGCCCGAGCCCTCGAGAACGCGCAGGCCGCGGTCGGCCAGACCAGCCGCGAGGGTATCGCGCCCTTCCTCGACCTCCACCGTCAGGATCCCGGTCTCGGCCGTGAACGCGGCCATCGGGGCCGCCCGAAGCAGGTGCCCGCCATCGATCGCCACGAGGTGGTCGCAGACCGCCTCGATCTCGCCGAGGAGATGGCTGGCAAGCACGATGGCGATCCCGAACTCGGTCCCGGTCCGACGGATGAGGCCGAGCATCTCGTCGCGACCCGCCGGATCGAGCCCGTTCGTGGGCTCGTCGAGCAGGAGGAGACGCGGGTCGTGGACGATGGCCTGGGCGAGCTGGACGCGCTGGCGCATCCCGGTGGAATAGCCCGCGATCGGCCGGTACCGCTCCTCCGCGAGCCCCACGTGACGGAGGACGTCCGCCGTCCGTTCACGAGCGACCTTGGTCGGGAGACCCGAGAGCCGGCCGGCCTGGGCTACGAACTCCGTCGCGCTGACGTCCGGCGGAAGCGCGGGATGCTCGGGCATGTAGCCGACATACCGCCGGAGCCGCGTGCCCTGGGTCGTGGGGTCGTAGCCCATGACCTCGACGCGACCGCTCGTCGGAGCGAGGAGGCCGAGCAGGATCTTGATCAACGTGCTCTTGCCGGCCCCGTTGGCACCGACCAGGCCGACGATCCCGGGCGCGACATCGACCGTCAGCTCGTCGAGGGCGACCACACCCGGAAACCGCTTGGTCAGCGCTTCGACGCGGATCAACGGCACCGGGATCCCGGCTGCGGCCTCAGGCATGAGCCCGTGTGGGATTCGTGGCCGCGATCGCTGCGAGGCGCGCGCTCACCAGGGCGTGCGCACCCTCGAGTCGACGCTCGAGGGGCTCGCGCCGCTGGCCGTGTGGACGGGATCGGTGTCGGTCCTGATGCCCCGAAGTATGAGGCACGTCCCGATGACCAGCTCGAACGGCAGGATCGGCCTTAGGCGGCGATTGGGACGCGATTCCTCTCGCGCGACGCTCGCGTTCCGAGGACCCGTTACCTCGATCTGGCGACGTGCGACGCGCGAACGCGTAGGACATCTCGGCTGGATCCTTGCTGCTATGCGACTGCCGGTCCCGGGGGCCGCGGGCCGCGTTCCGTGCGCGTTCTTCAGGCCCGACGCAGCGTCCGTCGCAGGATGACAAGATCGCTGCCCTTCGTCCGGCGCCCATTCGATAATCGCCACGGCGAGCGAGTCCCGCCAGAGCCAACCGGCTCGAACTCCGCTGCCGAGGCGAGCGGCGGTCTAGTAGCCTCAACGCTCCGGGTCACGTGCCGCCGATGCGGTCCGCGGATCTGGCGACAAACCATGGGCCCGTAGCTCAGCGGTAGAGCAGGGGACTTTTAATCCCTTGGTCCTGGGTTCGAATCCCAGCGGGCTCACCAGCTCCCGCGTCGGCGCCTCGCTCAGCTCCCCGCGGGCGGCAGTACTCCGACGTTGAGCCAGCGATCGCCGGTGGCGCGACGCACCACGAAGATCCGGGCGAACGGCGAATCGTGGCTGGACAGGAGCGTGCCGGCGTCGTCGTAGGTCTCCTCGGTCATCGTGCCGGTGGCGTTCAGGCCGAGGCTGAGGCCGTCCTGCTTGCCGAACGGCGTGATCAGCGACATGTCGATGGCGTCGAACCGGTAGCGGTCGATCGTCGTCGTGCCCGTCGCCGAGGCCTCGTGGAGGCGGGCCTGCATCTCGTCCAGGCGATCCCCGTGGTCCACGGCGTCGAGGATGCCGGCGTCGCCCCGGAGCAGTGCCTGGTTCTCGAGCTCGAGGTTCTCCGCCATCGTCAGCACGATGTCGCGGGCGGCGTCGCCGGCGATGGCGTGGTTCCAGTCGGAGACGTCCTTGCCCACGGTGATCGACGGGAACGTGGCCGGGTCGATCTCGTGCGGCACGCGGTCAAGGATGCCCTCCGTGTTCACCCGGGCGACCCCGCGTGTGGTGCTGCCGGCGGCGACGATGCCGACCCCGAGCACCAGGACGAGGCCAAGCGTCAGCCCGACGCCGACGACGCCGCGGACCAGGCCGGCGTTCCCGCCGAGCGCGACCCGGCGCGCGAACAGGCCGATCTCGTCCGAGGTCGACTTCGGCGCCGGCAGCAGGCGGTCGAGGATCGGGCGAGCGGCGCACACGACGACGAGACCGGCGAGCAGGCCGACCTTCGTACCGAACTCGTCGACCTGGGGCGCCATCAGCAGGGTGCTCATCACGGCCACGAGGAACCCGAAGATCACCCGCCCGACGCGCCCCGCCGGCACGGTCTTGGGGTCCGTGATCATGAAGAACAGGAAGATCATGACCTCGGGCGAGAACACGATGACCCGCCAGTAGTCGAACCCGCCGACCGGGGCGAACGCCCAGTTCGCGACCATCGAGTGCCCGGTGGCGGCCAGGAGACCGACGCCGATCGCGAGCGTGACCCAGAACGTCCCTGCGAGCGCGAGCAGGCGCAGCCGGCGCGTGATCAGCAGTCCGCCGCCGATGATGACGGTGTAGGCGAGGATCATCAGCGGATTGGTGATCGGCGCCCACCAGAAGTCGAGCGGCTCGATCCGCGTGCTGCCGAGCACGATGAACGCGATCACGAGGCCGATGTTCGACGGGTTGAACACGTGCGAGCCGCGGTACTTGATGACGTACTTGGTGAGCAGCGAGAACGCCGCGACGCCCGCGAACACGTACCAGGCGTAGGTGTTCCAGGGATCGTCGGGCGGGGTCCCGACCACGCGCAGGATCAGCGCGACACCGCTCCCCGTGAGCATCGCCGAGGCCGGCCACACGAACGACTTCGTCTGGCGGAAGGTCAGGACGACCTCGATGACGGCCGTGGTGATGATCGCCGCGAGGATCTGCGGCACGCTCACCCGGAAGTGGAGCCCGACCTGGCCGAGGACGTGGATCGTGATGATCACGGCCGCGACGTGCAGGCGCGGGTCGCGGATGCTGGGCAGGAACACCGGGTATGTCGTCCCGCCCAGCGTGAGCAGGCGCGAGGGCTGCGGGGGAGTCCGAACGGCTGTCATCGATCCTCACCGGGGGAAACGGCGGTAAGCATGCCTGACGAGGCCGCCCGACGCAGGGTGAGGGTCAGCGCGCCTCGATCGAGCGCTTCGAGAGGCCGATGAAGAAGCCGTCGATGGCCGTCTTCGGCGTGTCATCGGGTTGCGCGGCCGCGCCGAGGGTTACGAACAGCGGCGCGAAGTGCTCGACGGTCGGGTGGGCGTAGGGCATGCCGGGCGCCTTCTCGCGGAACGCGAACAGCGTGTCGAGGTCCCCGCGCTCGAGGGCCTCCGCGACCCAGCGGTCGAACTCGACCGACCACTGCGGCGCCCCCGGCTTGCCGGCGAAGTACTCGCCGATGTACGGCAGGCCGTGGGTCATGAACCCGGATCCGACGATCAGGACGCCCTCGTCGCGGAGCGGCGCGAGCCGCTTGCCGACCTCGAACAGGTGGGCCGGGTCGAGGTCGGGCATCGACATCTGGAGGACCGGGATGTCCGCGTCGGGATACATCGCGAGCAGCGGCACCCAGGCGCCGTGGTCGAGGCCGCGGCCCGGGCGGTCGAGGATGGGCTCGTTGGCCGGCATCAGCGACTTGACGGTCGCCGCGAGCTCCGGCGCGCCGGGGGAGCGGTACTCGTACTCGTAGTAGCGCTGCGGGAAGCCATAGAAGTCGTAGACGAGCGGGACCGTGGTCGTGGCGCCGATCGCCATGGGCGCGGTCTGCCAGTGGGCGCTGACGATGAGGATGGACTTGGGTCTGGGCAGGTCGCCGGCCCAGCCCGAGAGCTCCGCCATCCACTGCGGGTCGTCGAGTAGCGGCGGCGCACCGTGGCCGAGGTAGAGCGAGGGCAGGGGAGCATCGGTCATGTCGAGGGCTCACTCATCGAGGGAACGGTAAGCGCGGCGATGCGTCCCACGCATCGTTTCTGGTCGGTGATGTCGCCGGGTTGCGCGGCGCGCATCAGTCCGACCTGATGGAGCCCCGATTCCCTGTGAATCGCGTCGTCGCGATGCGCGGCACGCATGGTCGCGACAAGCACGACACAAGGTGATGACTGCCACGCATCACGCAGGCGCTCGGGACGGTCAGGCCTCGGTCGATGCGGCGGGCGGCGCGACGAGGACGAACGCGGAGTTCCAGGTGCCGTTGGTCAGCATCTGGAGCCGGATGTTCAGCCAGGCCATCGCCTCGAGCTCGCGGGCGGCGGCCAGCGGTCCGACGTAGACCGGGCGGAAGCCGACCGACTCGGCGAGCGCGGAGACGACCTCGCGAGCCTCGGCGTCGTCGGTCGCGTACAGCGCGTCGAGCGTGGTCCCGAGCCCGTCAGGGTCGCCCTGGATCCCGGCGAACACCGTGTTGAACGCCTTGACGACGCGGGCATCGACGAGCTGGGTGGCCAGCTGCTCGGCGCCGGACGGGCCATCGCCCGTGGCCAGGCCCGAGTAGTCCGACTTGAGCGGGTTGGTGACGTCGATGACGACCTTGCCGGCAGCAGCCGATGCGATCTCGGCGGCGACGGCGGCCGTGGCTCCGTACGGGACCGCGATCACGACGACGTCCGCGCCGGCGACGGCCTCGGACGCGTCCGCGACGGCGGTGGCGCCGGTCGCGCGGGTGACCTCGAGCGTCTTCGCGGCGTCGCGCGCCGAGAGCGTGACCTCGTGGCCCGCCTTGGTGAAGCTGCCCGCGAGCGCGCTGCCCACGTTGCCCGTGCCGATGATGGCGACCTTCATGGTGTCCGAACCTCTCTGCGTCCCCGACGCGACTCCCGCGGCGCTTGACGCTATGCCTTCAGCAAAGCACTATTGCTGTAGTACAACTCTGCCACAGGGTTGGCCTAGGAGTCAAGTAGGTTGTCTGTCGACAAACTCAACGTGGGACGCGAGATTCGCCGCTGGCGGCAGACCCGCGGCCTGACGCTCGCCCAGGTGGGCGAACGGAGCGGGCTCAACATCGGCTACCTGTCGCAGATCGAGAACGAGAAGGCCGTCCCGTCGCTCGAGGCGCTGGCGGCTATCGCGTCGGCCATCGACGTGCCGGCGGCCTGGCTGCTGCTGGACTCGTCCTCCCCGCCGCGCGTGGTCCGCCTCGACGACCGGCCCCAGGCCGACGGGCCCGGCGGCGCGCTGATGACGGAGGTCGACGCCGGCACGTCCCGCGACGTGTGCATCCTCGAGGTCGCCGCCCCGCCCGGTCACGCGACCGGCGTGCACGCCCACCACGGCGACGAGCACCACCTGATCCTGTCCGGCCGCTGGCGAATGACGCAGGGCGAGCACGTGGTGGAGCTCGGGCCGGGCGACTACCTGGCCTGGGACCCGTCGATCCCGCACGACGTGGAGAACATCGGCGACGAGGCCGGCCGGATCCTGATCATCTACCCCCGGCGCGGTCGCCGCGCATCCGCCGGGGACCCCGGCGACGTATCCCAGGCAAGCCCCACTCGGTGAATGTCATGACACTGCCCAAGTTCGACGCGCTCCTCGACCGCGACGCCAACCACGACTGCAGCGGCTACGGGCGCGACCACGTCTGCGTGCGGATCGCCGCCGCCGCGGAGCTGCCCACGCGCTTCGGCGACTTCCACGCCGTCGGATTCTGGAACCCCGTCGACGGCAAGGAACATGCAGCCTTCGTTCACGGCCACGAGGCCATCGACGGCCAGGCCGTGCCGGTCCGCATCCACTCCGAATGCCTCACGGGTGACGCGATCGGGTCCCTGCGCTGCGATTGCCGGGACCAGCTCGAGGCATCGCTCCGGCAGCTGGCGGTGATGCCGTACGGGATCCTGCTCTACCTCCGCCAGGAGGGCCGGGGCATCGGCCTGGCCAACAAGATCCGGGCCTACGCGCTCCAGGACCACGGCATGGACACGGTCGATGCGAACCTCGCCCTCGGCTTCCGCGATGACGAGCGCGACTACTCCATCGCCGCTCACATGCTCGACTCGCTCGGCGTGGGGTCCGTGCGCCTCATGACCAACAACCCGCGCAAGATCGACGGGCTGCGCGAGCTCGGCGTCGACGTCGTCGACCGCATCCCGCTCGTGATGCCCGCCAACCGGTACAACCGCCGCTACCTGTCGACGAAGGCGCGCAGGTCCGGGCACCTGATCGATGATCCGGCGCTCGAGCAGCAGGAGCCGACGCTGCCGCGGGCGCGGCAGGGCGAGGCGGTCGCGGATGTCGCCTGAGCCGCAGGTCGCGCTGATCACCGGTGCGACCGGGCCGCTCGGGCACGCGGTGGTCCGCCGGTTCGCGGCCGATGGCGCGCGTGTCGTGCTGGTCGGGACCGACGGGGGCCGGCTCGACGCCGCCGCGGCCGGGGCGACACTGGCGGGCGACGCCTGGCTCCCGGTCGTCGGCGACCTGCGGGATCCCGCCACGGCCCTCGCGGCTGTCGCCGCGGCCGAGGAGCGCTTCGGGCGGGTCGATGTGCTGCTGCATCTCGTCGGCGGCTGGGCCGGGGGAACCGCGGTCGTGGACCTCGACCCCGCCGAGATCACGTCCATGCTCGACCAGCACCTGTGGACGACGCTCCACCTCGCTCAGGCCGTGGTGCCGGGCATGGTGAGCCGCGGCTACGGGCGCCTGCTCGCGGTGTCGTCGCCGTTCGCCGCCAACCCGGGGCCGAAGGGTGCGGCGTACGCGATCGCGAAGTCGGCCGAGGAGATCCTCCTGCGATCGCTCGCCCGGGAGGTGGGCGGGAGCGGTGTCACGGCGAACGTCGTGGTCGTGCGCAAGATCGACGCGACGCGCGAACGGGAGACCGAGCCCGGGGCGCGCAACGCCGCCTGGACGACGCCGGAGGAGATCGCGAACGCCTTCGCGTTCCTCGCCTCGCCGGAAGCGGCCGCGATCAACGGGGCGCGGATCCCGCTCGACGGCCGCGGCTGAGGCTCGCGTGGCGGATGCGAGCACGCCGGGACGGCCCCGGGTGACCTGGGTGTTCGGCGCGACGCTGGACGGGCGGGTCGCCGCGCCAGACGGCACGTCGCGCTGGATCTCGTCGCAGGAGGCTCGCGCGGACGCCCACCGGCTTCGCGCCGCGCACGACGCGGTCCTCGTGGGCAGCGGCGCGGCGCGGACCGACGACCCGCACCTGGGCCTGCGCCACGGCGTCGACGGGTCGCCGCCGTTGCGGGTGGTGCTCGACGCCCGCGGATCCATCGTGAGCTCCTCGTCCCGCGTCGTGGACGACGCCGCCCCCACGCTGGTCGTGCTCGGCCCGGACGCGCCGGCGCCCGGACTCCCGGACCGCGTCGCGATCGGGCGCGTCCCCCTCGACGATCGCGGCCGTTTCGATCTCGATGCCCTGCTGGCGGCGCTGGCCGCGCGAGGCGTGACGACCCTGCTGGTCGAGGGCGGCCCGACGATCGCCGGGGCGTTCCTCGAGGCCGGCCTGGTCGACGACGTGGTCGGCTACGTGCGGGCGGGGCTGCTCGGTGCGGGCCGTCCGTTGCTGGAGCTGGCGAACGTGGGCAGCATCGCCGGCCTGCGGCCCCTGAACCTCGTCGCCGCGGATGTCGTCGGCGACGACGTGCGGATCCGGGCCACCGTCCCGCGCCCCTGAACGCGGGATCAGCCCCGGCGCAGGCGCCCGAGGAGTGCGCGCGGGGAGGAGGGCCCGCGTAGCCGCTTGGCGAGCGTGTCGGCCAGTCGCGCGTACTCCTCGGGCCGGTTGTAGCGCTGGGCCGAGATCCGAACGAGCGCCTGCTCGCCGCCGCCGTCCCGGGCCGCCGCCACCGGGAAGATCGTGATCGGGACCTCGATCCGCTCCTCCTCGAACAGCGCGACCTGGAGTCGCTCCGCCGCAGCCCGCGTCGGGGCCAGGTTCGGGAGGGGCACGGCGGCCATCGACCCGATCATCACGTCCGGCGCCGGCGGCAGGACACCCAGCGCCGAGCACAGCACGTCGCGCCCGCGGCGCGCCAGCGACCGGTTCGTGGCCATGAAGCCGGGCCAGCCGTCCTCGTCCAGGCCGCCCACGTAACGCAGGGCGGCGGGCAGCGCGAGGATCCCGGATGGGTCGGCGGTGCCGGTCCAGTCGAACTCGAGCCTGAACCGCGACCGGTCCGTCCGGTCCGAGTTCCGGCCGTGCGAGATCACCAGCGGCCGGATCAGCTTCCGGCGGTCGGCCCGGACATGGAGGATCGCGACGCCCTTCGGCGCGCACAGCCATTTGTGCGCGTTGGCCGTCCAGTACGGCGCCGCCAGCCGGCCGAGGTCGACGTCGACCATGCCCGGCGCGTGGGCCGCGTCCACGAGCACCTCCACCTCGCGCCGGTCGAGCTCGCGGACGATGGCCTCGATCGGCAGCACCAGCGCCGTGGGCGAGGTGACGTGGCTCACGAGCGCGAACCGGGTCCTCGGGGTCACCGCCTCGAGATACGCCTCGACGGCCTCCGACGGGTCCCGGATCGGGAACGGGACGCGGACAATGGTGACGGTCGCGCCGTCGCGATCGGCGGCCGCGCGCAGGGCATTGATCGTCGCGTTGTACTCGTGGTTGCCGGCCAGCAGCTCGTCGCCGGGCTGGAAGCGGATCGACGCGAGCACCGTCGCCACGCCGGTCGTCGCGTTGTCCACGAACACGATCCCCTCGGGGTCGGCGTGGAGGAACCGGGCGACCTCGAGGCGCACCTCGTCGAGGCGGGGCTCGAGCTCACGGTCCAGGAACCGGACGGGCTCGGCCTCGAGGCGGTCGCGCCACACCCGCTGCGCCTCGAGCACCGGCACCGGGCACGCCCCGAACGAGCCGTGGTTGAGGAACGAGATCTCGGGCTCGAGCAGCCACGGCGATCGGTCGTACGTCGGGTTCGGCACGTCGCGACGATAGCCGACCGCCGGACAGGCGGTGACGCGCTCCGTCAGCCCAGCGAGACCGCCATGCCGTGGTGGGCGACGAGCGTCGGCTCGAGCGCGCCGGCCGGGACCAGGTGCATGCGCCCGCGCCCGGCGACCGTCCAGGTCTCGCCGGGCCGTCCGAGGACCAGCGTCTGCTCGTCGAGCCCGATCCAGGTCAGCGCGGCACCGTCCTCCACGATGCGTCGCCAGGACGTCACCCGGTCCGGCGCGAAGTGGGGGATAACGGCCGTGCCCGGCAGCAGCCCCAGCCCGTCGATCCCGCCGCGCGACGTCCACACGCGACCGCCCAGCGCCATCGCGCCGGCGCTCGCCCCGGCCACGCACGCGCCCCGTTCGAGGGCGGCGAGGATCGCAGTCCACGCCGGCGTGTCGCGATGCACGGCCGGGATGAGGTCCGGGTCGCCCCCGGGGAAGTGCACGAGGTCGGCGATCCCGATCGGCTCGATCAGCGACGGGTCCGCAGCGTCGTCACGGGTCAGGATCCGCGCCGTCGTGAGGCGCACGGCGATGCCGGCGCGGGCAGCGGCCGCCTGGAACGCCCGCTCGCCATACTCGACCGCCTGGTCTGGACGTTGACGCGCGGCCGCGGTCGGCACGATGACGACCACGGGATCGCGGTCGCCCGCGACGGTCCGCGCCTCGCCGATCAGCGCATCCATCGCCGCCTCGTCGCCGGCCACGTACTCGCCGCCGCCGTGCAGGGCGATCCGACCGCTCAGGACGGCCGCCCCGGATCGTCGTCGATCACCTCGCCCTCGACGTGGCGCGGCGCTTCCGGGGGCCCGGGCGCCGCCCGCGGGGTCACGTCGATCACGACGGCCGGCGTCGTCCTGCGACCGCTCAGCACCCGCGACACCCGCTCGGGTCCGGCGACGAACGGGGCGATGTACGCCAGGACCACGATCGGGATCACGAGGCGAAGCCCCGGCAGCCGGAGCACCGCGAGGATGCCGATCGCGTACAGGATCCAGGCGGTGACCAGCCAGCGGACCGGCCAGCCCGCCACGTGCAGCCGCCACACCGGCAGCAGGGCCACCAGGCCGGCGACGAGGATCGACAGGAGCAGCAGGGGCGCCATCGAGCGATCATATGCCCCGGTTCTGGCGCACGGTCCACGGGCGGGGGAAGGGCGGGTCCTCCGCTACGATGACCGTCCGCTACCGCAGGCCGACCCGTGACCCAACGCGCCCGCCTCTGGCTCGATGCCTGGGGCCCGATGCTCCCGATGCTCCTCGCGGAAGCGAGCATCTGGGTCGGATTCGGCGCGCTCCTCCCGATCCTCCCGATCTACTTCACCGAGCACGGGGTCGACCTGCCGACACTCGGGATCGTCGTCGCCGCGTGGCCGGCGGCGCGACTCATCGGCGAGCCGCTGTTCGGCTGGGTCGCCGACCGCGGCCCGCGCAAGGCGATGATGATCGTCGGCCTGCTGCTGGCCGCCGTGTTCGCCGTCGCGCCGCTGTTCATCGTCGGACCGGCAGCGTTCATCGTGCTTCGAGCGCTGTCCGGGCTGTCCGCGTCCATCTACGACCCCGCCGCCCGCGGCTACCTCGTCGACGCCAACCCGCCCGAGCGCCAGGGGGAGATGTTCGGCCTCTACGGGGCCGCCCAGATGGGCGGGCTCATGATCGGACCGGCGATCGGCGGGATCGCCGCCGGCCTCACCGGTCAGCCGACCGTCGTGTTCTGGGTGGCCGGGCTGATGACCATCGTGTCGGCGATCGTCGTCGCCGCCCGGGTCCCGGAGCTCGCCCACCGGACGCCCGCGACCGCGGGCCACATGGCACCCGCCGCCGAGGCCGCGGAAGCCCCGCGACAGCCGGGCAGCATCGTGAACCGGCTCCTGATCGCCGCCGTCGCGTTCAACATCGGCAGCTACGTCGCGAGCGGCGCCTACGAGGTCATCTGGAGCCTCTACCTCACCCACCTCGGCGCGAGCCTCGGGCTGATCGGGCTGACGTTCTTCACGTTCGCCCTGCCGATCCTCGTGCTGTCGCCCTGGTTCGGCCGGTTCATCGACCGTGAGGGTGGCTTCTTCGCGCTCGTGATCGGCATGGCCGGCGTCGGGCTGTGCGGCCTGCTGTACCCGCTCGTGCCCGAGATCTGGTGGATGGCCGCCCTCGGCATCGTCGAGGGCACGGCGTTCGCGCTGGCGTCGCCGGCCCTGTTCCTGCTCGTGGCGCGGGCCTCGCCGGCCGGCAGGAGCTCCACCGCGCAGGGCATCTTCGGTGCGGCCGGGACGGTGGGCACGATCGTGGCCTCGCTCACCGCCGGCGCGCTGGCCGCCATCAACCTCACCTACCCGTTCTACGCGACCGGCATCGTCGCGCTCGCCTCGCTCGCGCTCGGCCTGGCCATCGGGCGCCGGCGGCTGTGGGACGCCATGCAGCCGACGCACCTGGCGCCGGCCGCCGTGCCGGCGACCTCGACCGCACGCGAGGCCGGCTGACCGCCACACGCCACGGAGCCCGAGCGTGCGGGATCGCCTTGCGCCGGCCGGACCCGCGTGCAAGCATCGTGTCACCGCCGGACGCGACTGGGTGACGGCCGCGGGCGCGAGGGAGATCGACCATGTCATATGCCGACGGGCTCCTGGCGAACGACGAGACCGTCGTCCGGCGGGAGCACCAGCACTGGATCTTTCCGTTCTACATCGCGGGCAAGTGGGTCGCCGTCGCGGTCCTCGTGACCGTCGTCGGATTCATCCTGTCGCAGTGGGTGTTCAAGTCGGACGGGACCGGGATCATCGGCGGCACGATCGCCTTCATCAACAACGTGGTCACGATCGTCACGGTGATCGCCCTCGCGTTCGCGGTGATCGGCTTCATCTACTCGGTGATCCAATGGCAGAGTCAGGAGTACATCCTCACCAGCCATCGCGTGCTCCACGTCCACGGCGTGATCAACAAGCAGTCCGGTGACAGCTCGCTCGAGAACGTCACCGATGCGCAGATCCGGGTGCCCTGGCTGGGGCGGATCCTCGGCTTCGGCGATCTCGTCGTCATGACCGCATCCGAGGCCGGCATCAACAACCTGCGCGCCCTGCGGGACCCGATCGGGTTCAAGAAGGCCATGATGGAGTCGAAGACCGAGCGGATGATCGTCCTCAACACGCCGCGCGCGACGCCCCAGGCGCCCGCCGCCCCCGCTCCTGTCCCGCCGCCGGTCGCCCCGGCCCCGGCCCCCGCGCCGGTCGCCCCCGTGCCGCCGCCGCCAGATGCCGACGAGGTCGCGAAGACGATCGCGTCGCTGGCCACCCTGCGCGACTCGGGCGCCATCACCCCCGAGGAGTACGAGGCGAAGAAGCAGGAGCTGCTCGACCGCATCTAGGGCACGCCGGCCTTTGACGGAACCGCCGATCGCCGGTAGTGTTGATAGCCGCGGGGTGGAGCAGCGGCAGCTCGTCGGGCTCATAACCCGAAGGTCAGGGGTTCGAATCCCCTCCCCGCAACCAATTCGCTTCGCCTGAACCCCGGGACCCGACCACCCCGGGGTTCTTCTTTGCCCTTTCGCCGTTGATCCGGCTCAGCCCGGCGTTGGCTCCTGCGCGCGCTCCCTCACGCATCATCAGATGCGCTCGGTCACGTGCTCGTCGCCGCCTTGGTCTGAGCGCCGCTGAGCGGCGATCTACTGCGCGGCACCGCTGGATCCGGACCTAGGCGGCGGCGCCGCGGTTGCGGCCGTCGCCCGGAGCGGCGGCGTCGCCGGCCGGAGCCCGGTGGGCCAGCAGGTACTCCGTCGCCTCGGGCTCCGCCATCGGGCGGGCGAACAGGTAGCCCTGGCCGACGCGGCAGCCGAGGCTGACCAGGCGGTCCCGCTGCTCCACGTCCTCGATGCCCTCGGCGACGGTCACGAGGCCCAGCGACCGACCGAGACGGAACACCGCGTCCACGAGGGCCGACTCGCGGTCGCCGCGGCCCGCCGGCGCCACGAACGAGCGGTCGAGCTTGAGCACGTCGACCGGGAGGCGGCGCAGGTAGCTGAGCGACGAGTAGCCCGTGCCGAAGTCGTCGATGGCCAGGCGGACCCCGAGCGCCTTGAGCTCCTGCAGCGTCGCGATCGCTCCGTCGGCGTCCTCGACCATGCTGGTCTCGGTGATCTCGATCACGATCGTCGCTGGGTCGACGCCCGTGCGCTTGAGGATCGCCGCGACGTTCTCGACCAGGCCGGGCTCGCGCAGCTCGCGCGCCGAGAGGTTGGCGCTCATCGAGAGCGGGGGCACGATCGGAATGCTCGTCTGCCAGCGCTGGGCCTGCTGGCACGCTTCCTCGAGCACCCAGGCGCCGATCCAGACGATGAGGCCGGTCGCCTCGGCGGCGGGCACGAACGACGCCGGCGAGAGGAGCCCACGGGTCGGGTGCTCCCAGCGGACGAGCGCCTCGAAGCCGAGGATCGTGCCTGCGGTCAGGTCGACCACGGGCTGGTAGTGGAGGACGAACTCGCGCCGCTCGATCGCTCGCCGCAGGTCCGTGCCCAGCTCGAAGCGCGTGATCGCTGCCTCGCGCATCGCCGGGACGAACCGCTCGTGGGCGTTGCCACCTCGCGCCTTCGCTGTGTACATCGCGGTGTCCGCGTCCCGCAGCAGGTCCGCGGCCGTGTCGCCCTCCGTCGCCATCGCGATCCCGACGCTCGCCCGCAGCGCCACCTCGACCCCGCCGACCGCCATCGGTGCCGCCAGGGACACCGCGACCCGCTCCGCCACTTCGTCGGCGTCGGCCGGGTCTGCCACGTCCTCGAGCAGGAACGCGAACTCGTCGCCGCCCAGCCGCGCGACGGTGTCGCCCGGCCGCACGGTGGTGCGCAGCCGCTCGCCGACCTCCTGGAGCACGCGGTCGCCGGCGTGGTGGCCGAGGCTGTCGTTGATCGCCTTGAAGTCGTCGAGGTCGACGAACAGGACGACGACGCCCCGGTGCTGGCGGCCCCGTCGGCGCAGGGCGTGCGACACGCGGTCGGTGAACAGGGCGCGGTTGGGGAGGCCGGTCAGGGCATCGTGGAACGCCTGGCGCGTGAGCTGCGCCTCGAGCACCTTGCGTTCGGTGATGTCGCGGTGGTTGATGACGATGCCGGCGACGGCCGGGTCTTCGAGCAGGTTGCGGCCGATCGCCTCGATCGTCCGCCACGTGCCGTCGGCGTGCTTGACCCGGCTCTCGAAGCGCCGCTCCGACCCCTGGCCGGAGGCGAGGTCTGCCAGGGCCTGTTCGACCGTGGCGCGATCGTCGTCGTGGACGACCGACGCGAACGGCCGGCCCTCCCAGTCGGCCGCCGCGTGGCCGAGGATCCGCTCCACGGCGACGCTCTCGTAGCGAACCCGGCCGTCCGCGTCGAGGATGGCCTGGGCGTCCGACGAGTTCTGGAGCAGGGACCGGGAACGAGCCTCGCGGCCACGCAGGTCGGCGGCCAGCTCGACCAGCCGCCTGTTCTGGCTGGCGAGCGTCTTCGAGGTCGCATTGAACGCGCTCCACAGCATCAGCAGCAGCACCGTCGCCGCCAGCCCGGCGACGATGAACACGTCGCGTCGCGTCGCCTCGATCAGCTCGATGATCGAGGATGCGTCCTCGTAGATCTCGTACGCCCCGATGACGGTGCCGTTCGACGCCCGCACCGGGAGGTAGATCTCGAGATAGTCCTCGGGCAGCCCGATGTCGAAGGCGTTCTCGGGAGCCTCCGAGTCCCCGTAGTGGAGCTCACTCGCCGTCTCGCCCTCGAGGGCCGCCCTGAGCTTGTCGTCGACCTCGAACACGCGCCCGCGAATGTCCGACAGGTCCGAGAACAGGACCGTGCCGGCCGGCGACCAGAGCTTGATCCGGGCGATGCCGCCGGGCTGGACGAGGCGCTCCAGCAGGCTGTTGATCTCGCGACCCGACGAGCCATCCGGGTCGCCCATCGAGGCCTCGGCGAGCAGCGGGTCGACGCTCGCGCGCACGATCGTCTCCGCGCTCCGCGCGGACTCGATCCCGGCCGCCTCGGTGACCCGGTGGGCGGCGTCGTCGGCGGTGATGAAGGCGGCGCCCAGGACGAGCACGGACGCGACGACAAGCACCGCCGGCCGGAGCCACGCAATCAAGCGGTGGCTTCGCGAGTCCTCGGTGACGTTGCGCAGAGCGGCTTGAACGCGCGTGATCAGCTGCTGCAAGAAGCGGTGTACTCGTGCCTAGTGGGGCTGGGAAGCAACACTAGGGCGACGATGGTCGGGGTGTGACCCCGCCGTTGGTCCGGACCGGTCGTGGCCGGAAGTACGCCTGCGTCGCGCGGGCCAAACGGTCAGCGGTGGCGGACGGTTTCGAGCTGGTCCGGGGGGAAGGTCGTGTCCGTATCGCCTAGTTGCAGGCAGCGGAACGTGTTCAACGCCGCCTCCTCGAGATTGAGCGCCCGGCGCCAGGCCATCTCGACCGTGTCGCCCAGCGTCGAGCAGCCGTGGTGCGCGAGGACGATGACGTCGCACTCGCGCGAGGCCTCCGCGGACGCGTCGGCGAGCTCGTCGGAGCCGTTGGGGTAATAGGGGACACGCTCGATCCGCCGCAGGTACGTCGCGTGGTCGAGCGTGAGCACCCGGACGCGATGGCCCAGCGCGTCGAGCATGACCGCCGTCTGTGGGTGGAGGTGGACGACCGCGTTGACGTCGGGCCGGACGCGGTACGTCGCGCGATGCAGGCGCCACTCGCTCGATGGCTCCGGGCCGTCGAGCGGCACCCCGTCGAGGCCGACGAGGGCGAAGTCTCCGGGTGCCAGCCGGTCCAGCCACGTCCCGGAACCCGTGACGAGGAACGCGTCCCTGTCGGGGCAGCGGGCCGAGAGGTTACCGCCCGAGGCGACCACGAGGCCGCGCCCGACGGCCGACCGCCCGACGTCGGCCAGCTGCTCGACGAGGTCCGCGTAGGTGTCCGGCATGTCGCCGCCAATCATGACGGGTGCGTCAGTCCCAGCGGAACCGCCAGGCCGCGAGGGCGGCGAGCACGACGGCCCAGCCCGCGAGCAGGGCGAGCGGCGGCCCGGCGTCGCCCGGCGCATGCCCGAGCCCGATCGCGAGGGCCTGTGTCAGCGCCGCCGCCGGCAGCGCGCCGGCGATCCGGGCGACGGCATCCGGCAGCCGGTCGAGGGGCACGACGATGCCGCCCAGCACGAGCAACACGAGGAACAGCAGGTTCGCGAGGGCGAGCGTCGCCTCGGCGCGGAGGGTGCCCGCGAGGAGCAGGCCCAGGCCCGCGAACGCGATCGTCCCGAGAACGAGCGCCGCGAGCACGATCGCGGCCGCGGCGGTCGGGCCGGCGGACCAGCCGAGGACGACCGCGGCGACCCCGACCAGGAGAAGGAGCTGGACGAGCTCGACCAGGACGACCGACGCCGTCTTGGCCGCGACCACGACCGTCGATCCCGCCGGGCTGCCGCCGAGGCGCTTGAGCACGCCGTACTGGCGCTCGAAGCCGGTCGAGATCGCGAGGGCGACGAAGGCGGCGGCGATCACCGCGAGGCTGATGGCCCCCGGCAGCACCTTGTCGACCGGCCTGGTCGTGGTGATCCCGATCGGGCCGAAGGCACTGAACGTGAGCAGCACGCCGACCGGGATCACGAACGTGATCAGCAGCGCCTCGCCACGGCGGAGGCCCATCCGTACCTCGTGCCGGGTGAGCGCGAGGACCATGCTCGTCCTTGGAGCCGGGCGCGCCGGGACCCCGGTCCCGATCGCGGTCATGACTCGCCCACCAGCTCGAGGTAGCGCTCCTCGAGGCTCGCGGCGCCCGTGTGCAGCTCGACGACGAGGATGTCGCGCGCCTCGCACCACGCGGCGATCGCGGCGACCAGGCGTGGGTCGGGTGCGCCTGTCATCCCCGCGACCTCGTACGAGCCCGCCGGCGCTCCCGCGCGCAGGCCCGGTTGTCCCCCGGCGATCCGGCTCACGACGGCCGCCAGGGCCTCGGCCTCGGCCTCGTCGAGCGCACGCGAGAGCCGGAGCCGCAGGCGGGGCGCCCCGCCCCCGGTGAGCTCGGCGGGCGTGCCCGTCGCAACCAGCCGGCCCCGATCGAGCACGGCGACCCGGTCGGCGAGCCGCTCGACGTCGGCCAGCTCGTGGGTCGTGAGCACGATGGTCGTCCCGGCGGCGCGCAGGTCCACGATGCGCTGGCGCGTGGCCTGCTTGGCGGCCGGGTCCATCCCGGCAGTCGGCTCATCGAGGAGCAGCAGCTCCGGCCGGCCGAGCAGGGCCAGTGCCAGCGCCAGGCGCTGCTTCTCGCCGCCCGACAGGCGCCGGTAGCGCGTGCCGGCCACGCGGCCCAGGTCGACGGCGTCGAGCAGGCGGTCGGGGTCCTCCGGGTCACGATAGAAGCGCGCATACAGCCGGACGACCTCGCGGGCCGTCGAGCGGTTGTCGACCCCTCCTTCCTGGAGCATCAGCCCGATGCGCGGTCGCAGGCGCGGGCCGTCCCGTGCCGGGTCGAGACCGAGCACCGACGCCGTCCCGGCGTCGGGCCGGCGGTAGCCCTCGAGGATCTCGACCGTCGTCGTCTTGCCCGCGCCGTTGGGCCCCAGCAGCGCGAACAGCTCGCCACGTCGCACGTCGAACGAGACGCCGCTGAGGATCTCGCGACCGGCGTAGGCCTTGCGCAGCCCCTCGACACGGACGGCGGGATCCGCGGTGGTCCCGGCCGCGCCCGTCACGGCGCGATCTTCGCGTACTGGGTGTCGAAGTCCTGGGGCAGCACCTGGCCGATCTGGATCGCCTGCAGGACGCCGTCGGCGTCGATGAAGTAGGTCTGCGGCGGGGCCACGACGCGGTACGCCTTGGCGATCGTGTCGCCCGGATCGGTGACCGTCGGCCAGGTCGCCCCGAACTCGTCGGTGAACTGGCGCGCGAGCTCCGCCTGGTCCTTGTACAGCACGCCCAGGATGACCAGCCCGTCGGTCGGCCCGAGCGTCGCGAGGCGCTCTTCGAACAGCGGGAACTCCTCGCGGCAGGGCGTGCACCAGGACGCCCAGAAGTTCACGACCACCGGGTGCCCGCGGTACGCGGCGAGGTCGATGGTCGTGCCGTCCAGGGCCGTGCCGGTGATCGGCGGGGCGGGCTGGCCGCTCCGCGCTCCCTCGGACCCGCCGCAGGCGGCGACGAGCACCGCAGCGACGAGCAGCACGACCGCCAGGGGGCCCGTTCGAGGGTGGGTTGTGCGGTTCGTGACGCGCCTACTTGGTGGTCAGCGTGCCCGTCATGTTCGCGTGGACCGTGCACACGAACGGGTAGGTGCCCGCGGCCAGCGCCGGCACGTTGTAGACCACGACCTTGGGCCCCGTGAAGATCTCGCCGTTGAACGCGACGCCCCCCGACGCGTCCTTGATCTCGATGTTGTGGGGCTGCGTGTCCTTGTTGTCGAAGGCGATCGTGAACGGCCTGCCGGCTGGCGCCTCGAGCGTCCCGACGAGGAAGGTCGTGTTCTCGGCGGTCTCGACCACGTCAGCGGCCGGCAGGCTCGGTGCGGCCGGTGACGGGATGGCGCCACCGCCGCCGGCCACCGCGCTTGCGACGGCCGCACCGGTCGTCGGCGCGCTCGAGTTGGGCAGCAGCCCGGAGCTGAGCAGGAGCCCGCCCGCGAGGATCCAGGCAAGCACGGCGAAGGTCGCCGTCGGCCACGACGGGGACGGGCCCGGATCGAGGTGCCCGGTCCGGTCGGCCAGGACCGCGTAGACGTACTCGCGGCGGGCATCGATCAGCCAGCCGAACAGCGTGAACGAGAGCGCGACCGCCCCGAGGATCAGGGCCCAGCCGCCGAGGATCATCCCGGCCACGAGCAGGGTCATCGACATCGCCACGAGCAGCGGGCGGAACGAGGGTGCGGGAATGTGAACGCCTGCGGGCGGCGTCCCCTCTGGCGCCGGGAGGGCTCCCGGCGCCAGCATCGGGGCACCCGGGACAAGGGCCTGACCGCCGGCGGCGATGAGCGCCGTCGAGGACGATGGCAGCTGGTCGAACTCGCGCAGGAACTCACGCCCCCAGTAGAGGAGCGCGATCGTGAGGACCACGGCGCCCACGATGATCCACGGCCCGCCGGAGACCAGCCCGAACCCGAACATCAGGACCCCGAACGCACCGATGAGCGGCGCGAACGACCCGCCCGGCAGGTGCGTCCCGGGCGGCGGCACCGGGGTCAGCCGGCGCTTCCCGCGGCGCGTGGGCCCGGCGGTCGCGAACCGGTAGATCGTCCAGGTCACGTACAGGAAGGCGAGCACGAGCAGCAGGATCGGGATGAGGCCGACCAGCGACCCCCAGTCGGGGACGACGAACTGCTCGGTGAAGCCGATGAGCTGGCTCCAGGCCTCCTCGATCATCGCCGCGAGATCGTCAGCCTCGCCGCAGGCCGGCGAACAGCACGAAG
>DATDJA010000070.1:0-5885 GCA_036520795.1 Candidatus Limnocylindrales bacterium | reverse complement strand
AGCGCCTCGAGGCACGCGGCCACGACGTCGCGATCGAGTGGTTCGAGGCCGGTCACCTGGGTGGCGACGACGAGCTCTCGATCCGCCACCAGCACCTGATGGTCGACTTCGCGAAGCGGGTGCTCGCCGCCGGTCGGTGAGTCCGGCCGTCCAGCACGGTGTTGCCGTCCCCCCTAGCCCCGCTGCCAGAGGACGACGCCGATCCAGGCGAAGCCGAGCGCGAGCATGACCCCGAACGCCGCCGATCCGGCCTGCCCCGCGACGGGCGGCAGGAACTCGGCGACGAAGAAGACGAAGAAGAACCCGGCGGTCGCCCCGAGCAGGAGCAGGGCGGCGGGTCTCGGATACACGTCCGCCTGCAAGGTGACGATGCCAGTGAGCAGCAGGCCGAGCGTCAGCGCGATGCCGAGGACGAACACGAGCGGATGCTCGACGGTCGGCGCGTTCAACGAGGGATAGAGGAGGGGAGTCGCGGCGACCAGGACAGGCAGGAGGAGGCCGGTTGCAAGAAGCACGTACGCCGCGAGCCCGACGACCCCGACCTTGTCCGCCTGCACGGCGTACATCGCCGGCAAGGCGAGCAGGAGCAGTGCGGCCGCTACGAGGAGGAGCGCTGCGGATCCCGGGCTCAGCGCCTGGCCGACGACGGGGCGGGAGGAGACCACCACGATCGCCACGGCGAGCACGACCGCGCCCGCGACGAGGAGCAGGCCGCTCCAGTGGATCGCGGTGGTCATCTGGTCGGAGTCACGAGGCGTCGCTCCTGTCACAGGCCGAATCGCATGAGGATCATGCACGTGAAGATCACGATGAACCCAATCAGCTCGAGCCCGACCAGCCGCTTGACGCGGTCGGTCGCCGCCGCGAGCGCGGGGGTCGCCGACCCGTCCGGCCCCGTGGGGGTCAGGTCCATCCGACGCACCGCAGGCACGATGACCCGGAACCCGAACAGCCAGGTGAGCAGGGTGACCGCGAGTGCCACGAGCCAGGTGAGGCCGTAGGCCGAACCGAGCAGGATGTCGACGTTCTTGATCGGGCCGAGGAACGTCCCCCTGATGAAACCCAGGACGATGATCAGCGGCACCACGACCTGGAGGATCGGCGTCGCTCGGCCGCCGATGTACGACGAGATCTCGCGCTGACCGAGGATCGGCAGCCGGTTGACCGCGGGGATCACGATGACCGCGAGCACCAGGGCATTGCCGAACCATAGGATGCCGAGCAGGACGTGTAGCCACTGCACGATGACGACGAGCCAGTCCATGTCGCAGACGCTAGGTCGCCGGCCGCCGCAGTCCATCCCACGAATCTGGGATCAAGCTCGGTCGACGGTACGAGCGACCTCCTGACGCGATCGATCCCAGAAACGTGGGATTGTCACCCATTGCCTCCGAGCGACGCTGTCTGGACAATGACCCTGATCCGCATGCTGCCCGTCGAACCTCGCCAGCGATTCGTGCGCCTGCTCCACCGCGAGCTGCAGCTCGACGCGTTCTTGGAGGCGGCCGATCGAGCGCTCGCGGCCGTCGTCCCCTTCGACAGCTCGTGCTGGCTCAGCCTGGATCCGGCCACGCTGCTGCCGACGAGCCACTTCACCAGGCACGTCGCCGCCGACCATCTCATGGAACTGGCGGCGAACGAGTACCTCGAGGACGACGTCAACAAGTTCGCCGACCTCGCACTGGCCGATCGACCCGCGGCCACGCTCAGCGGCACGACGGGCGGGGACCTGCAGCGGAGCGCCCGGTTTGTCCGCCTGCTGGCGCCGTACGGCTACGGGGACGGCGACGAGCTCAGGGCCACGTTCCTCGACGGTGACGCGGTCTGGGGCTGCGTCGCGCTGCACCGGCGAAACGGCACGTTCGAGGACCGCGAGGCACGCCTCGTCGCCGACGTCGGCGCCTACGTGGCCGCCGGCATCCGCCGGGCGATCCTGCGCACCGCCCTCGTTTCGGACGCCGAGCCGGACCCCCCGGGACTGATCATCCTGCGCGGAGATGACTCCATCGAGAGCGTGACGCCTGCCGCGCGGCCCCTGCTGGCGGAGGTGTTCGACTCGACGCTCGATGGGGCCGTCGTGCCGATGACGGTGATGCTCGTCGCGCAGGATGCCCGCGGAGCCGGCGCGGGACGGAGCGACAGCGCGGCCAGCGTCCGACTCCCGCGGCGGAGCGGAGGATGGCTGCGGGTTGACGCGTCGCTCCTCGACGGCGAGCCGGCCGGGCGCGTCGCGGTGATCGTCAGCGCCGCCCGTGAGCCGGAGATCGCGTCGCTGATCGTCGAGGCATACGGGCTGTCGGCTCGGGAGCGCGAGGTGACCCGCCTCGTCCTGCACGGCCGTTCGACGCAGGAGATCGCGGAGACCCTCCACGTGTCGCCGTACACCGTCCAGGACCATCTCAAGTCGATCTTCGCGAAGGTCGGCGTCCGCAGCCGGCGGGAGCTTGCGGCGCGGCTGTTCCTCCAGCAGTGTGCCCCGCGTCTCCAGGCGGGCGCGATGCCGCGTTCGGACGGCTGGTTCGCCGATGACGGGGCTGTGGGTATTGCCGGGGCGTCATCGATCGTGCGCGTCGGGTAGAGGGCGACGTCTCGCGGAACCCGTTGCTGCCGACGATGCGAGCTGCAGGCGAGAATTCTCAGAACCGCAACGCTCCCGAAACACGGCAGCGTCAACCCCGCCCCTACGATGAGGCGGCGCTGACGGGCCGGGACCGACCCGAGCGGATCCAGGGGGAGTGGTTCCGATGACCGCCGACAAGCCGACCATCGTCCTCGTCCACGGAGCATGGGCCGACGCCTCGAGCTGGACGAACGTGATCCAGCGTCTCCACGCCGCCGGCCACCAGGTGGTCGCCCTGCCGAACACCCTCCGTGGCGTGACTGCCGACGCGGCGGTCGTGCGCACGTATCTCGACACCATCGACGGGCCGGTTGTGCTTGTCGGCCACTCCTACGGCGGGTTCGTGATCACGAACGCGGCCACGGGGGCGGCAAACGTGAAGGCCCTGGTCTACGTCGACGCGTTCATCCCCGACGAAGGCCAGCCCGTCGCGGCGCTCACCGGCGGGGAGTCCGTCCTGGCGGCGGCGCTCGGCGATCCGACATCGGTGTTTAAGCTGGTGCCGATCCCCGGCGCGCCGCCGAACGTCCTCGACACCTACCTCCTGCCGCACGTCGTCGCCGAGAGCTTCGCGAACGACGTGTCGGCCGAGGACGCCGCGCTGATCGCCGCCACCCAGCGCCCGGCCTCGCTGGCCGCCGTCGCCGAGCCGTCCGGACCGCCCGCGTGGAAGGACATCCCGGCCTGGGCGATCGTCGGCACACGCGACAAGATCATCACCCCCGACGCGCAGCGGGCCATGGCGAACCATGCGAGCGCCCGGGTGACCGAGGTCGATGCCTCGCACGTGTCGATGGTCTCGCGCCCCGACGTCGTCGTCGAGGTCATCGAGCAGGCCGTTCGCGAGATCGGGGCGCTCCAGCCCGCATAGACCGCGCCGGGTGACGTTCGGCCCTTGTCGTGCGCCGGGACCGAACGTCAGGCTGAACCTCATCAGGAGGTCAGCCATGAGGATCCTTGTTGCCTACGCGAGCCGCCACGGGGCGACCCGCGGGATCGCCGAGCGAGTCGCGACGACGCTGGGCGCGCGTGGCCTGTCCGTTGAACTGCGCCGGGCCGACCAGGCCGGCGACCTTGACGGATTCGATGCGTTCGTGATCGGCAGCGCCGCGTACATGGGCGGGTGGCTGGGCGGGGCGACGACGCTCGTCCGCGAGAACCGTGACCTGCTCGCGAACCGGCCGACCTGGCTGTTCAGCAGCGGTCCGACCAGCTCGGACACGGTCGACGCGAAGGGTCGGGATCTGCTCAAGACGTCGGAGCCCAAGGAGTTCGCCGAGTTCGCCAAGTCGATCAGGCCGCGCGACGCGCGCGTGTTCTACGGTGCGTACGACCCCGAGGCGCCCGCGGTCGGCACAGCGGAGAAGGTCATGTCCGGGTTCATGCGGGTGCTCCCAGCGGCCCGCAACGCGCTGCCGGCCGGCGACTTCCGCGACTGGCCGGCGATCGAGGCATGGGCGAAAGGGATCGCAGACGAGCTCGCCTCCGCCAGGGTGACCGCCCTCGCCTGAGCGCGCCGTCAACAGATCGAGGGCCGCATCGTCGAGCGCTGTTGACCGTGGACCCGGCAACAAGTAAGCATTGACTTATATAAGCCACGCCTTCTATCATCGGCCCATGCACGCGTTCGACGTCCTCGGTGACCCGGTCCGGCGGCGGATCCTCGAGCTGCTAGCCCAGGGCGAGCAGCCGTCCGGGGCGATCAGCGAGATCGTCCAGGCCGAGTTCGGGATCACACAGCCGGCCGTCTCACAGCACCTCAAGGTCCTGCGTGACAGCGGCTTCGCGACCGTCCGGCCAGACGGCGCGCGGCGGCTCTACGCCGTCGACTCGGCACCGCTCCACGACGTCGACGCGTGGCTTGGCCAGTTCCGTCGCTTCTGGGAGCAGCGGCTCGACTCGCTCGCCACCGAGCTCGCCCGCGGGAAGCGCGAACGACGTCTCGCACCCACGAAAGCCGCGACAGCGAAAGGGGACCGCATCCGATGATCGACATCGTCCGGGAGATCGAGGCCGTGCAGCGGGAGGTCGGCGGCGGGCAGGCCGGAGATCCCCGCGTCGTTCGGCTTCGCCGCACCTACGAAGCGCCGATCGAGGACGTTTGGGAGGCCCTGACGAACCCCGAGCGGATCTCCCGCTGGTTCCTCCCGATCAGCGGCGACTACCGCATCGGCGGTCGGTTCCAGTTCGAGGGCAATGCCGGCGGCGAGATCCTCGCCTGTGAGCGGCCGCACCGGTTGCGGGTGAGCTGGGGTGACGAATCCTCGGTGGTCGAGCTCCGCCTTGCGCCTGCCGATGCCGACTCCACGATCCTCGAGCTCGAGCACACCGCCGTCGTGCCCGACGAGATGTGGGCGCAGTTCGGGCCGGGGGCCGTCGGCGTCGGCTGGGAGGGGGGCCTGATGGGGCTGTCGCTCCACCTTCATGGGGGCTCGATCGCCGATCCGATGGCCTGGCAGGTCTCCGACGAGGGACGTGCGTACTACGGGCGGAGCAGCGAAGCGTGGGGTGCCGCGAACGTCGCCGCCGGTGCCGATCCCGAAGCCGCGGCGACCGCCGTCGTCAACACCACCGCCTTCTACGCGCCGGAACCTGACGCGACCGCCTGATCCCTACTCGGAGGACAGGTCGCGATCCTCCAGCTCCCATGCGTGGTCCATCACGTGGTGGGCCGTGCGGCGGATGAGGAACTGGATCGGCCAGGTCCGGGCGGGCCTGCCTTCCGCGTTGTACGCGCGGATCGCGTCCAAGTAGGCCGGCCGATGGGCGGCCAGGCCCTCGGGCGTGAGGACGACCTCGAGCGGCGTCCGGACCTCGACCTTGCGCGACATCTGGTCCGGCTCCGAGCCGTACACGTGGCGGACGATCTGCTCGCGACTTCGCCCGCCGCTCCGGGAGCCGGGCCGTAGCTCGCGCGACACATGCTCCGCCACGTGGTCGAAGGTCGCCCAGCAGGCGCGCAGGAGATCGAGGCGGCGCTCGAGGTCGTCGGGGGAGAGGATCTCGGCCTCGATCTTCGACGGCACATGGGCAATGCCCCAGAAGTCGGTCGAGCTCGATCCCGGGACACGCTCGACCACGTCGACCACGCGAGCCTCGTCGAACTCACGGCCCAGACCCACCCGTTTGGCGACCGCGGCATACCGCGGGGCGTAGGACAGCAGTTTCTCGATGGCGCTGTCCTCGGTCGTGCCCCAGCGATCCAGCCCGGGCCAGTCCATCGCGCCAGCAACGACACGCCGCTTCTTGCCAATCTCGAGGATCA
>DATDJA010000069.1:0-8779 GCA_036520795.1 Candidatus Limnocylindrales bacterium | reverse complement strand
CGCACGGTCCGGCGAGAATACGCGAGCCGACGCCGCGTGCGGAGGCACGAATGGCGTCCACGGGCATCAAACGGCCGCCGGTGGGACACCGGCGGCCCGGGTTGACGACACTGAGCCGGGTGGGACGACCCGGCGTCGCGTCAGGACGCGATCTGGATGGACTCCACGATCGCCGCGAGCTGGGCCTGAACCTCCGGGGTGGTTCCCGGGAAGCTGTCGGCCCGGACCACCACACGGATGCCATCCACATTAAGGACCCAGATGCGCCACAGGGCGTTCGGCCCCTGGGCGTAGATCCCGGGTTCCCACACGAACATGCCACACCCGCTGGGGTCCGGTCCCAGCTCGTCAGTG
The DNA here is from genome assembly GCA_036520795.1 of Candidatus Limnocylindrales bacterium. Taxonomy (GTDB): domain Bacteria; phylum Chloroflexota; class Limnocylindria; order Limnocylindrales; family CSP1-4; genus CAIXZV01. The sequence goes on along the minus strand of DATDJA010000069.1, from coordinate 8,425 downwards.
GTCACGTTCGCGGGCGCCCGGAGCTCCAGGTACTGGCCGGAGTAGCCGCCCAGGGTGACATCGACGGGACGCGTGAGGTCGAGATCGGGATGATCCACGAGCGCCGTCACGAACGCATCGACGGTCGTGCCGGTCGGGATGGTCGGCCCTTCGGTGACTGCTCCTATCCCCACACAGGCCGGAGGGGGGTACAGCCAGCCGCCGCGCCCGAAGTTCAACCCCCCGCCGCCGGGTGGCAAGTAGCTCTCGACGGTGGGAATGATCGAGGATTCGAGCCCTGTCCAGCCATCCGGAACGGTGAGCGTGATCCGGATCGCGTCGTCCTCCGCGCCCGCTTCGATGCAGCCAGCATCCAACGACTCCGCTATGCACAGACCCCCGGGGCCTACGAATGGCTGGATCGTATAGCTGCCCGCCGGCAGCGGGCCGTTCGGAAACAGCGCCGGAGATGGCGAGGGACTGGGCGATGGCGTTGGGGCCACGGTCGGCGACGGGGTCGGAGCCGGGGTCGGCGACGGGGTTGGAATCGGGGTCACCGTCGGGCCGCCGATCCCGCCGGATGCGGGAAGGAAACGGAACCCGACGACGACGACGATCAGGACGGCCACCGCGGCGGCGGCCACCTTGACGATGTTGGGCATTTCGAGAGACCTCCACGCCGGCCACCAGGATCGGCGCTGTGGGGTCATGGGCAGCTCGTCGAGGACGGCGTCGAGCACGCGCTCGGGCAGCTGGTCCACGCCAACCTGCATCCACGACCGGACGATGCGCGTGGTCTCGCGGTCGGTCGTCATCGGGTCGCCTCCCGTCCACTCGGACGGGCGTCGGCCTCGAGGGCAGCCCGCAGTCCGCGCATCGCATGATGTAGTCGTGATCTGACCGTCCCGATCGGGACGCCGAGCGAGTCGGCGACCTGATCGAGCGGCATGTCGAGGTAGTGGTGCAGCACCACCACCGCGCGATGGTCGATAGAGAGCCGGCGAAAGCCGCGCTCGAGCTGGTCGCGATCGACGACCGGGTCGAGTCCTTCGCCCACGGTCGCCTCGTCGGTCGGCAGCAGGCGGAGATTCGGCATCCATTGCCGGGTTCGGCGACCCTCGGCGTAGCAGGCGCGCACGAGGATCCGGTACGACCAGGCGTCAAAGTGCGCCGGGTCGCGCAGCTGGGGGAGGTCTCGCCAGATGGCGAGCAGCGCCTGCTGCGTCGCGTCCTCGGCGAGATCGGTGTCGCGCAGGATTCGCTGCGCGACCGCATGGAGACGATCGCCCACGGCGACCGCGAGGCTCGCGAAGGCCTCCCTGTCGCCGTGTTGTGCTTGGCGCACGAGCGTCGCGTCCATGTCCTCCGCCCTGCGGCGTCGGTCGTCGCCGACGCTTCGAACGGTATGGGCACGAGACCGCGCCGGGCGACTCAATCTTCGTTGCCAGTGCCGTTTCCCCACCTGGCCTTGTATTCGCGGACTGAATGCAAGAGATCCGGTTGATCACTCGAGCGTGGCCGTGGCCCGGCCGCTGAGCGTGGGAAGTGGCACGGCAGGCGGCCAGTCATTCGCCGGGTGACTACTCGGCCAACTGGCGCCCGTCCTTGTTGGCCCAACAGTCCTGCCGTGACTATTGGTCTGGGTTTCGGGGCGAATCCGGCCCTGGCCATTCACCGCATGAATGCAAGGCATGGTGGGTTGGCGCGGGCTCCCGACTGCATTCACCTGATGGATCGATGGCCAGGTGCGGACCGGGAGCGCGAGACGCAGGAGCCCGGCGTCGCTCGATAGACTGCGGCCATGCCGATCCCTGCCGCGCTCGTTACCCCTGCGGAGCTCACGGCGCTCCGCACGACCCTCGACGCCGCACTGCCCGAGTACCTCGCCGACCTCGAGCGCCTCGTCAACATCGACTGCGGCAGCTACACGAAGGCCGGCGTCGATGCGATCGGCGCCTGGACCTCGGACCGGCTGCGGACCCTGGGGGCGACCGTCACCTCGCACGCCAACGAGCTGGGCCTCGGCGAGACGGTGATCGCGGAGATCGCCGGTGCCGATCCGGACGGCCCGACCATCCTGTGCATCGGCCACATGGACACGGTGTTCGACCCCGGGACCGCGGCGGCACGCCCGTTCAAGGTCGAGAACGGCATCGCGACCGGCCCCGGCGTGACCGACATGAAGAGCGGCCTGCTCGCGGGCCTGTACGCGATCGCCGCGATCCGCGACGCGCTGGGCGGCCTCCCGCTCTCGCGCCTCGTGTTCGTCGCCAACCCCGACGAGGAGATCGGCTCGCCCGCCTCGACCCCCCACATCCGCGCCCTCGCCGCCGACGCCGACGCCTGCCTCGTCCTCGAGTGCGCGCGGGCGAACGGCGACATCGTCTCGTCGCGCAAGGGCAACCTCGGCCTGGCCATCACGGTCAACGGGCGCGCGGCGCACGCCGGCGTCGAGCCCGAGAAGGGTCGCAGCGCGATCCTCGAGGCGGCCCGGATCGTGACCGAGCTGCACGCCCTCAACGGTCGCTGGCCGGGCGTGACCGTCAACGTCGGCGTCATCGCGGGCGGGACGCGTCCCAACGTGGTCGCCGAGCGGACCTCGCTCGAGGTCGACGTCCGCGCCGTCACGCGAGACACCCTCGTCGAGGCGGAGGCCGAGATCCGGGCGATCGCGGCGCGGACCGTCGTCCCGGACGTGACGGTGGCCGTCGAGGAGCGCGGCCGGCACTGGCCGATGGAGAAGCTGGCGCGCTCCGGGCGGTTGGTTGCGCATGCCGTCGCCATCGCGCAGCAGCTCGGGTTCGGCCTCCATGACGCGGCCACCGGCGGTGCATCGGACGCGAACACCACCGCCGGGCTGGGCGTCCCGACGATCGACGGCCTGGGCCCGATCGGCGGGCTCGATCACGCGCCGGGCGAGTACCTCGAGGTGGACTCGATCGTGCCCCGGACCCAGCTCCTCGCCGCGCTGATGCTGGCGATCGGCCGTGACCCCGAGGTCCGCGCGTGGCGGGCCGCGCGCCGGGCGGGGACCGGGGCAACCGCGTGACCCGGCGGCACGTCACCAGCGGCGGGCCGTGGGAGGCGTCGGCTGGCTACTCGCGGGCGCTCGCCGTCGGCGACGCGTGCTTCGTGAGCGGGACGACGGACGCGGGTCCGACCGGCGAATCGCTCCACCCGGGCGACGCGGCGGCCCAGGCGCGGGCGACGCTCGCGATCATCGAAGGGGCGCTCAACGAGGCGGGTTTCGCGCTCGACGATGTCGTGCGAACCCGGATGTTCATCGTCGATCCCGCGGATGCCGATTCCGTAGCCGCGGTCCATGGCGAGGTGTTCAAGCACGTGCGCCCTGCGGCGACCCTCGTCGTGGTCGCGCGCCTGATGACGCCGAGCCTGCTGGTGGAGATCGAGGCGGACGCCCGCAAGGGATAGGCCCCCGGCTCAGGTCAGCGGGACGCCGAGTGCGCGGGTGACGGCCACGAAGCCGACCCCGACGACCAGTCCCAGCAGCAGGTTTCGCCGCCAGGCCACGATCGCGATGCACAGGGCGACCCCGACGACCTCGACGCCGACATGGATCTGGCGCGAGCCGTCCGGCAGGGTCAGGACCAGCGCGCCTACGGCAGCCAGCGATGCGAGAACCGCGGGGCCGACGAGGCGCAGGTAGAGGAGTGCGCGCGGCGGCAGCCGCTCGATCCCCGGCGTCAGCAGCGGAAGCGCACGCGACGGGTACGTGACGGCGGCCATCAGCACGGCGAGGCCGAGCAGGTCGAGGCTCATGCGCGCGGCCCAGCGTCGTCGGCCGCGTCGGCGGGGGTAGCCCCGAGATCGACGAGCTCCTGCATGGCCTCGTCGACGTCGACCGGGCGGCCGGTCAGGTCCGAATCGCCGACCACGTGGCGCCCGCCGTCGGGAACCGCCATCGCGACGAGGGGCCCCAGCAGGCCGCCCGCGATGATCCCGATCTCGGTGCCGACCGCCAGGGACGCCACGACCCCGATCGCGGCCCCCGCGCCGGCGGCGACGAGCTCCCGCCTCCCCGTCACGAGCCCGACCGCGAGGCCGCCCATCGCTGCCGGGAAGACGACGTCGAGGCCCAGGGTCCTCGGGTTGGGGATCGCGTCGCCGAGCAGGACCCCGGCGATCGTCGCGAGGTTCCAGGGGATGAACACCAGCACGACCGCCGCGATCCAGTACCCGGGCACGTCGACCCGCCCGATCCGCTGGAAGTGCGCAGCGGACAGGGCGAAGGCCTCGTCGGTCAAAACGTGGGCCATCGCCGCCCGCTGCCCCGCCGACACGTGGCGGACCCGTGGTGCGAGCGACGCGCTGTACAGGGCGTGCCGCAGGTTGAGGAAGAACGTGACCACGACGATCGGGAGCCACGGCAGGCCCGCCGCGACGTAGCCGACGGCGACGAACTGCGACGCGCCGGCGAACACGATCACGCTCATCGCCATCGCCTCGACCAGCGAATAGCCCGCGCCCCGCGCCGCCAGCCCGTACACCAGCGCGAACCCCACCGCGGACAGGGTGATGCCCGCCCCGTCGAGCAGCAGCCGTCGTCGGCCGGCACGGAGGTCGAGCAGGGGAGCGGGGTCGGTCATCGCGACGGCACGGCGCGCTGCGCCGGGGTCAGCGCAGGAAGGTCTTCGCGCAGGTCCCGTCGCAGACGACGAAGACGGCGTGCTTCTCGTGGGCGTAGCCGGCGGCATGCAGGAGCCCCGGACAGCCCGCGGTGGGGCACTTCCAGACCCACCAGCGCTCGTTCGTGTCGAGCGGCGTCGTCTCCGCGCTGAGCGTGTCGGCCAGGCCCTCGCGCTCCGCGACGAGCGACGCGACGCGCTGCGCGCGGTCGGTCTCGGTCTCGCTGGTGTACGGGTAGTTCTGGCCGACGTTCGACGTCACGCGCCCCTCCGTGTCAGGCGATGCCGGCGGCAGATCGGTGTGAGCGCAGCCTGCCACCGGCTGCCGGAGGATACCATCCGCCGATCTCGCTCCCGAACGGCGGCGGGCCGGAAATCCGGATCCGCCACCCCCCCGCCGGACCTACCGGACGGCCGGCAGCCCGAAGCTCCGCGGGTCGGCCGCCGCCGCCAGCGTCCCATCGCCCGCCGGACCGCCGTCGAGCAGCTCGATCGCATGCTCGTGGCCGAGGCTGCCGTCATAGGCCACGCGCCGCAGGTCGTGACCGCGTTGCGCCAGGCCGTCGGCGACGCCCGGTGCGAGGTCGCCGTCCGTCAACGCGACGAGCGTCGGCGCCTGCATTCCCGTGGGCTCCACGATCACGCGCGGCGCCGCGATGGCGGTCGCGATGTCGGCGCCGCCGTCGACGAGAGCCGACACGAGCTGGGCGTGGATCTGGGGCTGGTTGTCGCCGCCCATCGACCCGGCGACGATCCACGGCCTGCGCTCGCCCTCGCGGAACAGCATTCCCGGCAGCAGCGTGTGCGCGGGGCGCTTGCCGGGTGCGAGGACGTTCGGGCTCAGCGGATCGAGCGAGAACGATGCGCCGCGGTTCTGGAAGTGCACGCCGGTCTCGGGGTCGAGCACGCCCGACCCAAAGCCCGACGCGTTGGACTGGATCAGGCTCACGGCGTTGCCCGCGGCGTCGACGACGGCGAGGTAGATCGTGCCGCCGACGAGGGTTCGGACGGGCGTCGGCGCAGGCTCGGCTCGCGACGGGTCGATCCGGGCAGCAAGCTCGGAAGCGTGGTCGGCGGACAGGAGCCGCTCCACGGGCACGTCGTGGAACGAGGGGTCGGCGAGGTACGCGTCGCGGTCGGCGAGGGCAAGTTTCGCGGCCTCCAGGCGGAGGTGGATCCAGGCCGGATCGGACCACCCGTGGCCGTCGAAGCGGGCCCCGGACGGCGGCTCGAACCGGTCGAGGACGTTGAGGATCTCGAGCGCAACGACGCCGCTGCTGTTCGGTGGGTGCGTCGTGACCCGCACGCCGCGGTACGTCGTCTCGATCGGCGTGGTCCATTGCGAGTGCTGGTCGCGCAGGTCGTTGTCCGAGATCGGCGAGCCGGCCGCGGCGAGCCCGCGGGCGATCCGGGCGCCCAGGACGCCATCGTAGTAGGCGTCGAAGCCGTCGCTCGCGAGCGTCCGCAGCGTGAGCGCGAGGGCCTCCAGCTGGAGCCGCTCGCCGGGCCGCGGTGTCCGGCCGAGGGGCTGCCAGACGTTGCGGAAGCCGGCCGCCCATGGCTCGTTCCCGATCGCCGCCGACGTCCGGTCGATCCCCGAGATCAGTCCGTCCCAGGCGGCGAAACCGGACTCCGCGTGCTCGATCGCCTGGCCCAGCACCGCGTCTCGTGCCAGCCGCCCCCATCGCTCGTGGGCGTCCGCCCAGGAGCGCACCGCGCCGGGGACCGTGATCGCCAGCGGGCCGCGCAACGGGATCCGGTCGAGGCCCTGGTCCCGGAGCGCCTCCGCCGAGGCACGCGCGGGCGCCCGGCCGGAGCCGTTGAGGGCGACCTGCTCGGACGCCGCCTCGTCCCACACGAGCCAGAACGCGTCGCCGCCGATCCCGCAGCCGTTGGGCATGACCACGCCCAGGACCGCGTTGGTCGCGATGGCCGCGTCGACCGCATGGCCGCCGGCGGCGAGCACCCCGAGCCCGGCCGCGGTCGCCAGGTGGTGCGGCGCGACGACGGCGCCGCGCGTCCCGCGGGCGACCCGCGCCGGGACCATCGCGGGCGCCGACGGCGCGTCAGACATCGGCTGCCCCGGAGGCCTCCCGCCCGTCGAGCCGGACCGGCCCCGACCCGACCCGGTGCTCGTACCGCCGCAGGCGGCTGATCGGCAGCAGCGCGATCGCGAGCAGCACGAACGACGCGACGAAGATCCCGTCGAGGCCGGCGCGCTGGGCCGCCTCGCCGCCGACGAGGCTGCCGAAGATCTGCCCGAGACCCAGGAACACGGAGTACAGGCCCATGATGGCGCCGCGATCGTCCGGGTAGGCCTCGGTCATGTCCGCGAGGAGGCCGATGGCCGCCGGCGTCGCGCCGGCGAGCACGAACAGCCCGGCGGCCCCGACGGCCCCCAGCGCCAGCACCGCCGGAACCGGCCAGCCCGCCGCGTGGTTGATGGCGGTGAGCGCCCCGAGCATCACCGCGCCGCCGATGATCCCGTAGATGATGATCGAGGTCCGGCGCAGCGTCTTGAACTTGCCTCCCCAGTAGAACAGGCCGGCGAAGAACAGCAGCCCGCCGAGCGCCAGGGCGATCGACACCTGCACCGTGTCGAAGCCACCCATCAGCTGCTGGTTCGCGAACGCGGGGTCGGGCGTCCGCACCATCTGGAACAGCGTCTGGCTCGTGTACAGCCCGAGCGTGGCGTTGATGGCGATCCAGGTCGGCGCGAGCAGCCAGACGTGGCTGCCCCGCAGGATCTCCTTGTACCGGCGCAGGCCGACGGCGGGGTCGTGGGACCGCCCGGCGGGCTCCGGCTCGGCGTGGCGCGGAACGCCGAACCGGAAGATCGCGAACGACACCCCGTAGACGAGCGCGTTGAGCAGGAATGCCATCGGTCCGAACACCGGGAACAGGAGTCCGGCGAGAACGAACCCGACCATCAGGCCGGCCAGCGTCGCGGCCTCGAACCGCGCCACGGCCCTGCCGCGCAGCAGCTCGTCGGCGGCGGTCGCGAAGGCGATGAACCCGAGGATCGAGGGCACCGAGGCGGCCGTGGACGCGCCTTCGAGGAGCCGGGTGAAGCCGATCACCGGCAGGCTCACGGTGAACGCGGTGATGATCACGGCCACGGCGCCGAAGCCCGGACCCAGCAGCATGACCTTGCGGTGGCCGATGCGGTCGGAGAGGACGCCGAACACCGGCGACAGGACGAGCTCGGTCGCGTAGAACAGGGCGCCGAGGACGCCGACCGTGCGCGCGTCGACCGGCACCCCGCCGTGTTCCGGGAACGCCGCGTAGTAGTAGATGAGCATCGCGCCCGTGATACCGGTCGCGAGGCGCAGGGTGAACGTGCCGAGGATGACCGCGAGGACCGGACGCGCCATGGGGGAAGCGTAGCCGGTCGAGCCCGCCGGTCGCCTCGCCGGCTCGTCCCCCACCTACGATCGAGAGTCGTGCTCTCGGCGTCACCGCCACGCCAGGCGCCGTCGCCGGTCCCGCTCCGGTGCCGGAACTCGTCCGTCGGCGCCGCCGCCCGCCATTCACGATCCACGATCGTCCTTGGCGCGACGACGACGGCGCTTGTGCACCGAACACGATCCACGCCCGTGCCCGGTGGCGATTGGGCCTTCCCGGCCGCATTGCACGACCCGGCTTCGTAAGCGGTGGAGATCGAGTCAGGGATCGTGAGCAGCACGATCCCACGTCGTAGGTGACACGGAACCGATGGGCTGGACCGAGCTCGCCAAGATTCGCGCCGATCCCGCCCGGTCCTCGACACGGGTCCGTATCATCGGGCGCACCCTGAGCCC
>DATDJA010000068.1:0-3148 GCA_036520795.1 Candidatus Limnocylindrales bacterium | reverse complement strand
GTCCGAGCCGCCCATCAGCTCGCCCGCGAGGTTGGCCAGGAGCACCGGGAAGGCGACCTGGAGGGGGAGGTCCGAGTGGCGCGGCTCGAACGCCAGGACCGCCGCCTGCCGCCCGTCGACCGCCCCGGCGTACAGCAGCGGCGCGCCCTTCGGGCCCGGGATCACCGACCGCGCCCACGCCGGGAGCTCGAGCTGCTGCGCCTCGGCGATGTGGACCGTCGAGAGGTCGACGTAGCGCAGGATCGGATCGGTGGGGTCGAGGGTCCCGAAGCCCGGGTTCGTGAGCTTGCCGGTCAGCGCGCCCAGCGCCGAGGTCCGCGGCGGGGCGATCGCGAGCACGGGCTTCGCCGGCAGGGTCGCCGGCAGGAAGCGGTTGAAGATGACGAGCTCGAACTCGTCGAGCCCGGTGAGGGTCGACCAGTCGTCGCCGTCGCGGAAGTAGAGCTCGGTGTCGGGCAGGAAGCTGAGCGCCGTCTCGAGGTATGGGTCGGGCTCGCCGGCGAGGAGGATCTGGCGTTCCTGCTTGGGCGGCACCACGGCCCAGGCACGGTCGTCGACCGCGAGTCCGTCCGCTGCGGTCGTCGGCTCGCCGTCTGCGCCAACGAGACGAACCTCGACCACCGATGCCGGGTGGTCCGGATCATCGATGTCGTCGATGGAGACGTCGGTGCGCCGTTGGGGGTCGAGTTGCAGGGTCCGCGAGTCGCGGAGCTGGCCGTCGGCGTACAGCTGGACCTGCCGCTCGACCAGCTCGAGCCCGAGGTTGGCGACCGAGATGAACGCGCTGTGCGACAGGTTGTTGGGCATCGTCCGGACGGCGAGCGCGACGATCGCCTGGTTGTTGGTGTCGCGCCCCACCCGGAGCACCCGCACCGGGGCCTTCACGGTGTCGGTGGGCGGCGTCGCGAGCGCGGCGTCCGTCGCGACGAGGATCTCCGCGTCGCCGGAGCGCGCGGCGAGCGCGGAGGCGAGCCGCAGCGCATCGGCGAGGTTGCCGATGTCCGCGGTGGGGGTGACGCTCGCGATGGCCTGCCTGACCCGGCCGACGTCCGAGGTCCCGTTGGCGATGACCTTGGCGGTCCGGCCGGCCGCGATCACGCTGACCTTGCCGCCCGCGGGCAGGTCCTTGAGGGCGTCGACGGCGGCCGCCTTCGCCGCCTCGAGCCGGTTCGGCGTCACGTCGGTCGCCTGCATCGACGCCGAGGTGTCGATGACGAGCACGAGGTCGCCGGCCAGGCCGGCGGGCCGCTCGAGGAACGGCCGCGCCGCGAGGAACACCAGGAGCAGCACGAGCAGCAGCTGGAGCAACAGCAGGAGGCTCCGGCGCAGCCGCTGCCAGGGCGCGTTGGCCTCGACGTCCGCGACCAGCCGCTGCCACAGCAGCGTGGACGGGACGACCGCCTCGTCGCGGCGCAGCTTGAGCAGGTACATCGCGATGACCAGCGGGAAGAACACGAGGCCCGCAAGCGCCAGGGGCGCGAGGAACGGCATCGCGGCTACCCGACCACGCGCCGGCGCCGCAGCTCGGCGAACACGAGGTCGGCCAGGGCCACGTCCGTGGACAACGGCACGTACGACGCCCGTCGCTTGGTGGCGAGCTCGGCCAGGCCCTCTTGCCAGGCGGCGAGGCGCGCCTTGTAGTCGTCGAGCGTCGCCAGGTCCACCGTGACATCGATGCCCTCGCCCGACTCGCTGTCGACGAGGCGCAGGTCGCCCTCGACGGCCGGGTCCAGCTCGTCGGGCGACAGCACGTGGAGCACGATCAGCTCCGAGCCCGTCGCCGCCAGCTCGCGGATCACCCTGTCTGCGCCCGGGTCGAGCAGGTCGGAGATGAGCACGACGACTCCCCGTCCCGAGAGCATCGCGGCGGCGTGGCGCGCGGCGGCGACGAGGTCGGTCGGGCCCTCGGCGGGCTGGATCGTGGACAGGTTCGCGAGCAGGCGGAGCACCCGCCCCGACCCGCGCAGGCCGCTCTGGCGACGGGCGGTCCGCCCGCTGAGCGCCGTCACGACGATCCGGTCTTCGGATGCCAGCCCGATATAGCCGAGTGCGGCCGCGGCCCGCTTGGCGAACAGCAGCTTCTCGGGTCGCCCGAACGCCATCGACGGGCTGGCATCGACGAGGAACGAGATCGTGACGTCCTCTTCCTCGATGAACAGCTTGACGAACAGCTTCTCGAGCCGCGCGTAGACGTTCCAGTCGAGCTGGCGCAGGTCGTCGCCCAGGGTGTAGTCGCGGTAGTCGGCGAACTCCACGGACTGGCCGCGCTTGACGCTCCGCCGCCCGCCCTTGAGCCCGCCGCGCACCGGCTGCTTCATCAGCACGCCGAGGCGCTCCAGCTGGCGCAGGAAGCCCTCGTCGAAGACCGTCGGGTCGAGCTCGTTGGGCAGGAACGCCTTCACGCCGCCGGGACGGGCGGCGGCAGCGGCTGCGGCAGCCGGCCGGGACGGCGGACTTGCCGCCTCGTCCGGCGTCTCGGCGGGCGGGGTGGGGGAGGCGGTCATGCGAAGGGAGCCGGGTCCGCTACTCGACGGCGGGCGGCGCCACCTCGTCCAGGATCGCGCGCACGGTGGCCTCGGTCGTGATGCCCTCCGCCTCGCCCTCGAAGTTGAGGATCACCCGATGGCGGAGCGCCGGCAGCGCCGCGGCCCGCACGTCGTCGATCGACACGTTGAATCGGCCGTCCATCAGCGCCAGGATCTTGCCGGCGGTCACGAGGGCCTGGGCACCGCGCGGCGAGCCGCCATAGCGGACGTACTGGCGGACCAGCCCCGGCGCCCGCCTGTTGTCCGGGTGCGTGGCGGCCAGCAGCGAGACGGCGTACGCGGTGATGTGTGGCGCGATCGGGACCGCCCGTGCGAGCCGCTGCATCTCGACGACCTCGACCGCCGTGGCCGCCTTCTGCGCGGTCGGGGCATCGGATCCCGTCGTCCGATCGAGGATCGCGATCAGGTCGTCCTCGGACGGGAACGGCACCATCGCCTTGAGCAGGAATCGGTCGAGCTGTGCCTCGGGGAGCGGGTAGGTGCCCTCCATCTCGAGCGGGTTCTGCGTTGCGAGGACGAAGAACGGCGGGTCGAGCTGGTAGCGGTTGCGGGCCACCGTGACCTGGTGCTCCTGCATCGCCTCGAGCAGGGACGACTGGGTC
>DATDJA010000067.1:0-6884 GCA_036520795.1 Candidatus Limnocylindrales bacterium | reverse complement strand
GCGCACGACATCCCGGTCGAGCATGTCGGCAAGCTGGTCGTCGCCCTGGGCGAGGACGAGCTGCCACGGATGCGGACGCTCCTCGAGCGGGGGCTCGCCAACGAGGTAGAGGGCCTCGAGGAGGTCAGCCCGGAACGCATGCGGGAGATCGAGCCGCATGTCGCCGGCGTCGGCGCCCTGTGGTCGCCGCGGACGGCGATCATCGACTTCGTCAAGGTCAGCGAGCAGATGGCCGATGACGTCAGGGCCCGGGGCGGCGAGATCCAGCTCGGCGTCGAGGTCACCGGGATCCGCGACACCGGGCGCGAGCGGGTTTTGGCGACCACGGCCGGGGACGTCGTGACGCGCCACGTCATCGTGTGTGCCGGGCTCCAGTCGGACCGCCTGCGGACGACCGAGGTGCCTGCCGACGTGCGGATCATCCCGTTTCGTGGCGACTACTACTCGCTCCTGCCGACTGCCCGCCACCTCGTCCGCGGCCTGATCTATCCGGTCCCGGACCCCCGGTTCCCGTTCCTGGGGGTCCACCTGACCCGGCGGATCGACGGCGAGGTGTGGGCCGGCCCGAACGCCGTGCTCGCCTTCGCCCGCGAAGGCTACCGTCGTCGGGACGTGAACCTGCGCGACCTCGCCGACGTCGTCTCCTACCGCGGCTTCTGGAGGCTGGCCCGGCGCCACTGGCGAACCGGAGCCTCCGAGTTCTGGCGGGACTATCGCAAGGCCGCGTTCCTGGCCGAGATCCAGCGCTATGTACCCGCCGTCGGTGGCGACGACATCACATTCGGGCCGAGCGGGATCCGCGGTCAGGCCCTATCCCGGTCGGGCGACCTGGTCGATGACTTCGTGTTCGACGCTGCGCCGTCGGTCATCCACGTCCGCAACGCGCCGTCGCCCGCCGCGACCGCGTCGCTCGCGATCGGCGACCACGTCGCGTCGATGGCCGTGGACCAGTTCGGGCTCGCATGACCGAGTCGCTCCCGGTCGATCCCGCGCTCGTCGATGAGGCGGCCTCGCTCAGCCCCGAGGCGGCCGAGGCACGCCACGCGGACCTGGCGGATCAGGTGCGCCGTGCGAACCGCCTCTACCACGAAGAGGACGCCCCCGAGCTCGAGGATGCCGAGTACGACCAGCTGTTCCGGCGCCTGGTCGCCCTCGAGGCGGCGTACCCGGCGCTCATCACCCCGGACTCGCCGACGCAGAAGGTCGGCGGCGCGCCGGCGGGCGGGCGGTTCCCTGAGGTCCACCACCGCCGGCCGATGCTGTCGCTGTCCAACGCGTTCAGCCACGACGAGCTGCGCGCCTTCGACACCCGGGTCCGCCGAGGCCTCGGTCTCGCGGCCGCCCCGGAGCCGGCCGACGGCCTGGCCTACGTCGCCGAGCTCAAGATCGACGGCCTCGCCATCTCGCTCCAGTACGAGCGCGGCCGGTTCGCCGTTGGCGCCACGCGCGGCGACGGGAGCACCGGTGAAGACGTCACGCCCAACCTGCGCACCATCCGAGCGATCCCGGACCGCCTCCCCGAGCCCGCCACGCTCGAGGCGCGGGGCGAGGTGTTCATGCCCAAGGCGGAGTTCGCGCGGATCAACGCCGAGCGCGAGGAGCTCGACCTGCCGCAGTACGCCAACCCGCGCAACAGCGGCGCTGGCTCGCTGCGCCAGAAGGATCCGGCGGTGACGGCTGGCCGCCAGCTGTCCACCTGGCTGTACCAGCTGGTCGAGGACGAACCCGTCGCCGACAGCCAGAGCGCGGCCCTCGATCGCCTCGCCGCGCTCGGCTTCCCCGTCAACCCGGACCGCGAGGCCGGGCTCGACATCGAGGCCGTGATCGCGTTCACCGAGCACTGGCGCGAGAAGCGCCACGACCTGCCCTACGAGACCGACGGCGTCGTGGTCAAGGTCGACCGCTACGAGCAGCAGGTGAAGCTCGGGATGGTCAGCCGGGCACCACGCTGGGCGATCGCGTTCAAGTTCCCGCCGGAACAGGTCGAGACGGTGCTCGAGGACGTCGTCCCTTATGTCGGGCGCACGGGCACGCTCACGCCGGTCGCGCACCTGCGGGCGGTGAAGGTCGCGGGCTCGACCGTCACCCGGGCCACCCTCCACAACCTCGACGAGGTCCGGCGCAAGGACGTCCGCATCGGCGACACGGTCGTGCTCCAGAAGGCGGGCGACGTGATCCCCGAGGTCGTGCGCCCGGTCCTCGAGAAGCGACCGCCCGATGCCCGCGAGTTCGAGATGCCCGGCGCCTGCCCGGTGTGCGGCACCCCGATCGTCCAGGACGAGGGCGCCGTCCGCCACTACTGCCCCAACCTCGCCTGCCCGGCGCGCGTCTCGCAGGAGTTCCAGCACTTCGTCGGCCGTGGCGGCATGGACATCGAGGGCGCGGGCTGGGCCGTGCTCACGCAGCTCCTGCAGCGGGGCCTGGTCAGGAGCCGGGCCGACTTCTATCGCCTGACGGTCGAGGACCTCGAGTCGCTCGAGCGGTTCGCGCGCAAGAGCGCCGAGAACCTGTACGCCTCGATCCAGCGCTCGAAGAACCGGCCGCTGGGCCGGGTCCTGAACGGCCTGGGGATCCCGCAGGTCGGCGAGACAACGGCGATCGATCTTGCCCGCTGGGTCACGCGCCACGTGCCACCCGACCCCCGCGAGGGCTGGCTTGCGCGAATCGGGGCGTTCCTGCGCGAGGTCGCGCGCGAGGAACCCGACCGCTTCGCGGAGGTGGATGGCGTCGGGCCGACGGTCTCGCAGGCGCTGGCCCGCTGGTTCGGGGACGAGACCACGTCCCACGTGCTCGACGAGCTTGCCGCGGTCGGGGTCGAGCCAGAGCCACCCGTCATCGCGGCAGAGGCGGCAGGCGGGCCGCTCGAGGGCCTGACGGTCGTCGTGACCGGCTCGCTGGAGACCTTCAGCCGCGAGTCGGCGGAGGAAGCGATCCGCGCCGCCGGCGGCAAGCCCGCCGGATCGGTATCGAAGAAGACCGACTATCTCGTCGCGGGTCCCGGAGCCGGCTCGAAGCTGGCGAAGGCCGCGGAACTGGGCATCCCGGTGCTCGACGAGGACGGATTCGCCCGCCTGCTGGCGGGGGAGCCGGCAATCGCCGGTGAGCCGCCGGCCTGAGAGCCTGGCGCGCACGGTGGGCCCGCGACCGGGCTGCTGGCGATCGAACCGCCGGCGGGCGCATAATGCCGCCCACTCACGGTGCCGCAGCGCATCTCGCGGTGCCCTGGAGTTAGGAGGAGCACATGTCCCTACGTGGACGACTGTCCATGCTCGCCATCGTCGCGATCGTCGCGGCGGCCTGTTCATCCGGCGGTGGCGGGGCCGCCACGGCCGCACCCGGCGGCAGCACGACGGCGTGTGCCGACGCCGGCGTAACCCCGGCTGCCGGTGGCCTGCTGGAGAAGATCAAGAAGGCCAACAAGCTCGTCGTCTCGACCGACCCGAAGTACCCGCCGCAGTCGGAGCTCAAGCCCGACGGCACGTACCAGGGCTTCGACATCGACGTCGCCAACGAGATCGCCAAGCGCCTGTGCGTCGGGATCGAGTACACCACCCCCGACTGGACGGCGATCACCGCCGGTGGCTGGGGCGGCCGCTGGGACGTCAGCGTCGGCTCGATGACCATCACCGTCGACCGCCTGAAGGCGCTCGATTTCAGCCCGCCGTACTACTACACGCCGGCCCAGATGGCGGCCAGCACCAACTCCGGCATCACGACCCTCGAGGGCCTCGCCGGCAAGAAGATCTGTTCGGGCGAAGGCACGACCTACGACCAGTGGCTCAACGGCACGCTGGACTATGGCACCGGCGAGGACCTCGGCAAGCCGCCGGCGGGCATCACGACCACCACGCTGCCGACCGATACCGACTGCGCCGACCAGTGGAAGGCCGGCCGGTTCGACTTCGACGGCTGGCTGACGTCGCAGACCGTCGTCGACGGCGCGATCGCGGCCGGGCTGCCGCTCGTGAAGGTGGGCGATCCCGTCTACTACGAGCCGCTCGCCGTCGCCGCCGACAAGAGCGGCCCGTCGACTGCAGACTTCTCTCCCATCCTGAAGAAGATCGTCGACGACATGCACGCCGACGGCTTCCTGAGCACGGCCTCCCAGAAGTGGTTCGGCGCCGACTTCACGAAGGCGAAGTCCTAGCGCATCCAACCGGCCAGTAGTCGCCTCGCGGGGACGTCCACCGGACGTCCCCGCCGCGTTCCGAGGAGGACCAGGAGCGATGGCCACGCCGAACGTCACGTACGACGACCTGAGCGCCGGGAGCCCGGAGGAGATCGTCAAGGCGGTCGCCGCGTCGCGGGCCAAGGCCCGTTTCCGGTTCCGGACGCTGTTCGTCCTGACGTGGCTGATCCTCGTCGGGGGCCTCGTCCTCGCGATCCTGTCCACGGGCCGGATCGATGGCGGGTTCCTCCAGGAGTGGGGGCCGTACATCCTGTTGGGTGTCCCGCTCACGATCATCGTGTCCGTCTTCTCGATCTTCTTCGCGACGATCTTCGCGGTCATCGGCGCGCTCGGCCGCCTGTCGCGGACGGCCCCGATCTACGCCGTCGCGACGCTCTACGTGTCCCTCGTGCGGGGCACACCGCTCATCGTCCAGGTGTTCTTCATCTACTCGGCCTTGCCGGAGTTCGGCATCGTCCTGCCTGCGTTTGTCGCCGGCGTGTTCGCCCTGGCGTTCAACTACGGGGCGTACCTGACGGAGATCTTCCGGGCGGGGATCCAGGCGGTGCCCCGGGGGCAGGTCGAGGCCGCTGCGGCGCTGGGCATGACCGAGCGCTCCACGATGCGCCGGATCGTGCTCCCGCAGGCGATCCGGATCGTGATCCCGGCAATCGGCAACGACTTCATCTCGATGACCAAGGACTCCGCGCTGGTCTCGTTCGTGGCCCTGCAGGAGACGTTCTGGCGGGCGCGGACCGTGGGCAGCGCCAACTTCCAGAGCTTCGCGACGCTCATGCTTGCCGCCCTCATCTACTGGGTCATGACCATCGTGTTCTCGCTGTTCCAGGAGCGGCTCGAGAAGCGGATGGCCGAGAGCGAGGTGCGCCAGTGACCGCGACCGAGATCCGCGACCAGTTCGCACGCCCGGGCGCGCTGACGCCCGCCGGCGCGCCACCCGTCGTCCGCGCGCTCGACATCCAGAAGTTCTACAACGCCAATCACGTCCTGCGCGGCGTCACCCTCGAGGTCTACCCCAAGGAGACGATCTGCCTGATCGGCAAGTCGGGCTCTGGCAAGAGCACGCTGCTGCGGTGCATCAACTTCCTCGAGGAGCCGACCGTCGGCTCGGTCGAGGTCGACGGGTTCACGGTCCACGCCGACCCCCTGCATTCCCGGAGCAAGCAGCATCGGGAGCAGATCCGACAGATTCGGCTGCGGGCGCAGATGGTGTTCCAGGAGTTCAACCTGTTCCCGCACCTCAAGGTCATCGACAACCTGATCGAGGCGCCGGTCAGGGTGAAGGGCGTCCCGAAGGACGAGGCGATCGCGACCGCGGAGAAGTACCTGGCCAAAGTGGGGTTGTCGGAGAAGCGGGACGAGTATCCCGGGCGACTGTCCGGCGGGCAGAAGCAGCGCGTCGCGATCGCTCGGGCGCTGACGATGGAGCCCAAGGTCCTGCTGTTCGACGAGCCGACCTCCGCCCTCGACCCGACGCTCGTCGGCGAGGTCATCAACGTGATGGAGGACCTCGCCCACGAAGGCGCGACGATGATCGTCGTGACCCACGAGATGGCGTTCGCCCGCGAGGCGGCGGACCGCGTCTACTTCATCGACGGCGGCAAGTTCGTCGAGGTCGGGCCCCCCGAGCAGGTCATCAACAACCCGCAGGACCCGCGGACGCGGGAGTTCCTCGCCCGCACCCTGGGGGAGGCCCACGTCCACGAGGGCGGCACGATTCACGAGCCCGAGGGCGCCGGCGCCGTCCACATCCACGAGGAGGGTGGAGCCCACGGGCTCGACGAGCCGCACGTGCCCTACGACCAGGGCCCGGCGCACCTCCACGACGAGCTGGTCCCCGAGCACCTCCACGACGAGGCCCACCCGCAGGGTCCCCACGAGAGCCAGGGGATGCCGGATCTGCCCGAGATCGACAAGCCCTAGCAGGGGGGCTCCGCCGCGTATCATCGCGGCATGGCCTCCCTGTCCCGTGCCGACGTCGAGCACGTCGCCTACCTCGCACGCCTCGGTCTGACCGGGGACGAGCTCGCGCGCCTCGAGGGACAGCTCAACCACATCCTCGACCAGTACGCCAAGCTCGCGGAGCTTGACACGGCCGACATCCCGCCGACGGCGCAGACGATCGAGCTCGAGAACATCCTGCGCGAGGACGTCGCGACGCCTTCCCTCGACGCCGAGGCCGTGCTCGCGAACGCGCCCGAGCGCTCGGGCGACTTCTTCGTCGTGCCGGCGATCCTCGGCGGCGACCACGCAGGCTGACCGGTGCCCACCTCCTTCGACCCGACCCGCCTGACAGCCCACGCCCTCGCGGCGGCGCTGCGCGCGGGCGAGACCACCTCGCGCGAGATCACGTCGGCGCACCTTGCGCGGGCACACGCGACCGATCGCGGGCTCCATGCGTGGCTGACGATCGACGACGATCGGGCGCTGGCCGAGGCCGACGCGGCGGACGCCAGGCTGGCGGCGGCGCGGGCCGGCGGCGACGGTGGGATCGGCGACCTGCACCCGCTGCTCGGGATACCGGTCGCGCTCAAGGACCTCGTCTCGGTCGCGGGCGGCCAGGCGACGGCGGGCTCCCGGATCCTCGAGGGCTACCGGTCGCCGTACGACGCCCACATCACCGAGCGGCTGCGCGAAGCCGGCGCGGTGATCATGGGCAAGACCAATATGGACGAGTTCGCGATGGGCTCGTCCACCG
>DATDJA010000066.1:0-4776 GCA_036520795.1 Candidatus Limnocylindrales bacterium | reverse complement strand
CGCACGCTCAGCCGCCCCGAGAAGTACGAGCGCATGGCGTTCACGTTCTGCCGGATGGGCACGGTCGGGTTGATCGCCTGGGTCCTCGGCCCGCCGCTGTTCGTGCTGATCGTGGCGATCGCCGCGGTCGTGCTCTATGCGCGGGCGATCACGCTCGGCGTCGGGTGGACGAAGTGCTTCCTGCGCCGCCCGACGTACATCGTCGGCTTCTGGCTGGTTGTCGCCCTCGCGGACGCGTACTGGCTATTCGCCCTCGGGGGTCGCTGGCCGGTCATCTGAGCGTGCGACCGTGCCGGCCGAGCACGAGCGGTGGTGTTTGACCGTCCGGTAGGGCCCGCGTACACTCCGCCAGCCTGCCGACAGGCTCGCGCACCACGGGTGCGCAGGCACGTCGGGACGCCCCCTGCGCCGTCGGGCATCGCGTGCGGGAGGCGGGTGCGAGACCCCTGCCCGGGGAGGTGAATCTGGTTGGCCGAAGTCCGAGTGGGTGAGAACGAGACGTTCGAAAGCGCCCTCCGCCGCTTCAACAAGAAGATCCAGCAGAGCGGCATCCTCGCCGAGGCTCGCCGGCGCGAGCACTACGAGAAGCCGTCGGTGAAGCGGAAGCGCAAGGAAGCGAAGCGCAAGAAGAACGCACGCGCGAGCCAGGGCTGACCGCCTAGCGGTCAGGCCAGTGCGCCGCCCGGGACCATCAACCAGTTCCTCAAGGCGCAGCTCGCGGGCACGGCGATCTCAGGTCAGTAGACCTACCGACGCCGTGACGCCCGAGGAGCCATCCGGTGACCCTTCGCGAACGACTCCAGGACGACACGATCGCTGCAATGCGATCGGGTGACGCGCTGCGGCGCGACGTCCTGCGCATGGTCCAGAACGCGATCTACAACGCCGACAAGGCGAAGCACACGACCATGTCCGACGACGAGATCGTCGGGGTGATCACGCGCGAGGTGAAGACCCGGCGCGAGAGCATCGATGCCTTCCGCAAGGGCGGTCGCGAGGACCTGGTGGCGAAGGAGGAGGCCGAGATCGCGATCCTCGCCGACTACCTTCCCGAGGCGCTGTCCGACGACGAGCTGGCGACGCTCGTCGACGAGGGCGTGACCGCGACCGGTGCGACCTCCGCGCGGGACATGGGCAAGGTCATGGGCTGGCTCTCCCCGAAGATCCGCGGCCGGGCGGACGGCAAGGTGGCGTCCGGTCTCGTCGCGCAGGCGCTGGCACGACTTGACGTGGCCGCGCACGATACGGGGCACTGATCCTCCGCCGCGGAGGTCACCACCATGCTTGCCACGTCTACCGAGCCCACGACGGAGTTCACCCGCCGCGATGCCGGGCGTCTGATCGCGGCGTCCGTCGTGCTGATCGCCGTGATGTCGGTGATCCTGGGGCTCGACTTCCTGCCGGCGCAGCCGCGCCTCGAGGCCGGCAAGCCCGCGCCCGTGCTCGTGACGGCGCCCCGCGCGGACGGCTACCCGAGCGAGGTCCTCACAGAGCGTGAGCGCGCCGCCGCGAGCGCGGCGGTCGAGCCGAAGTACGACTTCACCTCCGCGGCCGCCGCGGCCGTCGCTGCTCAGCAGCTGCGGGAGCTCGACACCAAGGTCGCGCCGATCGAGGCGGCGTTCGCCGAGGGTGTCACGCCCGAGGACCGCGATCTCATCCTTCAGTCGACGCTGCCCGAGCTTGCGTCCGACGACCGTGCGACGCTCACCGGCCTGACTGCTGATCGCTGGACGTCGGTGCGGGCCGAGGCCGCGCGGGTGCTCGAGGACCTGGAGCGCGCCGAGCTCCGCGACAGCCAGGTCGCGCCGATCCGGGAGTCCGTGGCGGGGCGCATGGCGGGCGATCTGAGCGCCGACGAGCGCTCGCTCGCCGCGGCGCTGATCGCCCCGCTGATCGCGCCGAACTCCTCGTTCTCGTCGACGCTCACGGAGCTGGCCAAGGCGCGGGCGGCCGAGGACGTGAAGCCCGTCCTCAAGAACTGGGAGCGCGGCGAGACGATCGTCCGGGTCGGCGACCGCATCGACGACGTGGCCAGCGAGGCGATCGACTACTACGGGCTCAACGCCGGGGGCCTCGACGTTGCCCGGTTGATCGGCTTCATCGTGCTGTCCGTGCTCGTGATCGGGTTGCTGCTGACCTGGACCTGGCGGTTCCGGCGCGAGTTCTGGCACCGCAACAACGTCCTGCTCCTGCTCAGCCTGCTGCTCCTGTTCGCCGTATTCGCGCTCAAGCTCACCGCCGGCCGGCCGTGGCTGCCGTATGCGCTGCCCCTGGCGGCGGTCGGGATGCTGGTCACCGTCCTGCTCGACGCGGGCGTGGCCGTGATGATGACGGCCCTGATCGCCGTGCTCGCGGCCGCGGTCAACGGCGCCGGCCTCGAGCTCGGTGCCTACGTGCTGTTCGGCGGGATCGCCGGCATCGTCGGCGTGCGCCGCGGCGACCGGCTGACCGTGTTCGTCCAGGCCGGGTTCGCGGTGTTCGTCGTGAACGCGCTGGTCGTGCTGACGTTCGCGCTGCTGGGGGACCAGGACATCCGCGGGGTGCTCGAGCTGTGGGGCGCGTCCGCCGTGGCAGCGGGTGGCTCGGCCGTCGCCGCCGTCGGCAGCTTCGCCGTCATCGGGTCGGTGTTCGGGATCCTGACGGTGTTCCAGCTGCTCGAGCTTGCGAACCCGTCGCAGCCCCTGCTTCGACGCCTGCTGGTCGAGACGCCCGGCACGTACCACCACTCGCTGATGGTCGGGAACCTCGCCGAGCGCGCGGCCGAGGCGATCGGCGGCGACCCCCTTCTCGCGCGCGTCGCCGCGTACTACCACGACGTCGGCAAGCTTTCGAACCCGGCGGCGTTCATCGAGAACCAGGCGGGCGGCGACAATCTCCACGACGAGCTCGACCCCGAGACCTCCGCCGCCCTGCTCAAGAGCCACGTGAGCGCGGGCATCGACATCGCCTACAAGTCGGGGCTGCCCAAGGCGCTGATCGCGTTCATCCCGCAGCACCACGGGACGGCCGTGATGTCCTACTTCTACGCCCGGGCGAAGGAGCAGGCGGCCGAACCCTACGGGGGCCCGGCGACGGCCGAGGGCAAGAAGGCGGCCGACGCGGTCGACATCCGCAAGTTCCGCCACGGCGGCCCCAAGCCCCAGACGCGAGAGGCCGCGATCATCATGCTGGCCGACTCGGTCGAGGCGTCCGTGCGGTCCCTGGCGTCACGCGACGAGGCGGCGATCCGCGTGATGGTCTCGAGGATCTTCGAGGAGCGGATCGCCGACGACCAGTTCGACGAGTGCGACCTGACACTGCGCGACATCGAGCGGATCCGTGAGGCGTTCGTCGAGCAGCTGCTCGGGATGTACCACCAGCGGATCGCCTACCCGCAGAACAAGGTGGTCGAGATCGAGTCGAGGCGGGCCTCCGGCGAGTAGGCCGCGTCAGGGTCGGCGCGCTACCGTGTCGGCGATGCGAAGCCTGTACCTGCGTCCGTGGCGGATCGACGTGGACTGGCGCGACGGCGTCCCGCGCCTGCTTCCCTCGACCATGCTGGCCCGCACGATGGCCGCCGCACTGGACGCCGCCGGTGCGCCGCGGCCCGCCTCGATCGGTCTCATCCTCGCCGACGACCGCGAGCTGGCCTCGCTCAACGCCGAGCACATGGGCAAGGCCGGGCCGACCGACGTGCTCTCGTTCCCGCTGCTCCCGCCGTCGGCGTATCCGGCGCATTCCGGTCAGCGGCCTGGCGTCCGATCGACGAACGGGGGCGTGTCATTCGCCCTGCCGCCGGACGTGCGTCCGCACCTCGGTGATGTGATCGTCTCGGTGGAGCGGGCGATCGAGCAGGCCGACGCCGGCCGCGGCGGCCAGACCGGCGACGTCCGCTGGGATGCTCGGGACGAGCTCCGCCTGCTCGTCACCCACGGCACGCTCCACGTGTGCGGCTGGGACCACGCGGAGCCAGCCGAAGAAGCGGCAATGCGCGCGCTGGAGCGCCGGCTGCTCTCGTGACACCGCCGGCGCCGCGAGTCCGAGCCGCGTACGTCCTGGTCCTCGTCGCCACCGTCCTCGCGGGCGGCTGCAGCCTCCTGCCGGGGGCGCCTGGCGAGGCCCCGGCGGTCGGCGGGGCTCCCGTCCAATACACGTGTGGTCGATTCCCGTTCGGTGCCGAGATGCTCGACCGCGACGGCGGCGACGAGGCGGCGGCGAACCCTGCCGCGGCCGCGCTGCGCGATCAATTGGCCAAGGACAGCCCTGAGATGAACGCCCTGCCGGATCACGGCTGGTCGCTGGCCGGGATCGACGCCGACGGCGCCGAGTTCGTGGTCACCGGTGGCGATCTGGGGATGCGGGTGGTCACGGTCAACTCCCACGATCCCGGTCCCTGGCTGGTGACTGGGTGGGGCGACTGTCAGCCGCAACGAGTACCTCCGCCGGGACTCGGCGAGGCCAGCTGGACGCTTGACCCGGAGGAACCGAAGCCGGGCGCCGACTCGCAGACGTTCACGGCTCTCGTGACCGAGCGCGACTGCGCCAGCGGCCAGTCGTCGGAGGGCCGGGTCGTCGGGCCGGACATCCTCGAGGTCGGCGACAAGGTGCTGGTGACGTTCGCCGTCAAGCCGCTCGGCGGCGGCATGCAGACGTGCCCGGGCAACCCGCCGACGCGCGTCGTGGTCGATCTGCGCGAGCCTCTCGGCAATCGGCAGCTTCTGGACGGCGGCACGCTGCCGCCCCGCGACCCCGCCACCGACCCCTAGGGCCCACGCGGCCGCGAGAGGAAGGGCCGCT
>DATDJA010000065.1:0-3800 GCA_036520795.1 Candidatus Limnocylindrales bacterium | reverse complement strand
GCGGCCGCGTCCTTGAACCGGCTGTGCCGGTAGCTGAAGTCGAACTCGCCCGCCGCCAGCTCGCGCTCGGTCCCGTCGGCGAGCACGACGGTCGCCGTCGCGAGCACGCCGGCAGTGTCGCTCTCATGGGCGCCGGCATTCGCCCAGACGGCGCCGCCCACCGTGCCCGGGATCGCGAGACCGTACTCGAGCCCACCCAGCCCGGCCTTCTGGCTCTCCGTCGCGGCGCGGGCCATCGGCACCCCGGCTCCCGCGAGGAACCGCTCGCCCTCGATGCTCGTCGCCTCCGCGCGCACCTGGACCACGAGGCCGCGGATCCCGGCGTCGGCGATGACGAGGTCGCTCCCCCTCCCGAGCAGGAACAGCGGGATCGAACGCGCGCGCGCGTCGCGCGCGAGGCCGCGCAGCTCGAACAGGTTGTGGGCGACCGCGAACAGGTCCGCCGGCCCGCCCACGCGCATGGTCGTGAACCGCGCGAGCGGCTCGTCGCGCGACGTCTTGACGCCGATCCGGCGCTGGATGTCGGACCCGACCGCAAGGGCATCGAACGCCGCCCCGGTCACGGGAGGACCCCGCGCGCGACCGTCTCGATCTCGTCCTGGCTCGGCAGGGCCTCGCGGTGGGCCGCGGCGAGCACCAGGTCGGCGACGGCCGCGGCCGCGGCGGGCCGGGCGAGGTCGCGCGCGGCGGCGGACATGGCCGCGTGGCTGGCCGGGTCGACCAGCAGGCCCGCGACCTCGACCAGGCGGTCGGCATCGAGTGCCTCGTCCTCGACCAGGATCGCCGCGCCCGCCGCGGCGTGCAGCTCCGCGTTCCGGCGCTGGTGCCCCGCGGCGTGCGGGTACGGGACGATCGCCATCGGCAGGGCAAAGGCCGCCGCCTCCGCGAGAGTCGAAGCCCCGGCGCGCCCGACGGCGAGATCGGCCGCCGCAAGGGCCGCGGTCATCTCCTCGTGCAGGAATGGATACGGGCGGTAGCGGTCGCGCAGGGCCTCGGGCAGCGTCTGGCGCGCGGCGAGGGCCGCGCCGTAGCCGGCGTCGCCGACGACGTGGACCACGCGCACCCGCTCCACGAGCCTCGGCAGGGCCGCGATCACGGCGTCGTTGATCCGCCGCACGGCCTGCGACCCGCCGAACACGAGCAGGATCCGTTCGCCCGGCCGGCCGCCGAACGTCGCGCGTGCCTCATCCGGATCCACGCCCGACAGCGGGCGGATCGGGGTCCCGGTCACGTAGGCGCGCTCGTGGCCCAGGGCCACGGCCGTCTCCGCGTAGCTGACCGCGAGCACCGTCGCGAGCCGGGCCACGAAGCGCACGCTGCGGCCGGGCACGACGTTCCCCTCCCACAGCACGCTCGGGATCCGCAGCAGCGTCGCGGCCAGGAGCGTCGGGATCGCCACGTAGCCGCCGGTCGTGAAGATCGCGGCCGGGCGGCGCGCGATCAGCAGCACGATCGCCTGGGGGATCGAGAAGCCGAGCCGGATCGGGTCGAGGACGAGGTGGATGTCGCGCCCGGCCGAGCGCAGGGAGCGCAGGAACAGCCGGCGCAGCGCGATGCCCGCGGGCGGGACCAGCGAAGCCTCGAGGCCGCGATGGCCGCCGAGCCAGGCCAGCTCAGCCGCGTCGGGTCGCGCGCGAAGCGACCGGGCGACGGCGAGGGCCGGGTAGATGTGACCGCCCGTTCCCCCGCCCGCGATCAGCAGGCGCATCGTTCCAGGTTCCTTTCTCGACCGTCTCGCGGGACACGGACAACAGGATCCCGATGGCGGCGAAGCTGATGATCAGCGACGACCCACCGGCCGACACGAACGGCAACGGGATGCCGGTCACCGGGATCAGCCCCACCACGACCGCGATATTGATGAACGCCTGGATGCAGATCCAGCCGGTGATGCCCGCGGCCAGCAGGGCGCCGAACGTGTCGGGTGCCCCGAGCGACGTCCGGATCCCCAGGTAGCCGAACGCGAGGAACAGCACGATCACCAGCCCCGCGCCAAGGAGCCCGAACTCCTCGCCGATGATCGCGAAGATGAAGTCGTTGGACGCGTTGGGCAGGAACAGGCCGCCCGCGAGGCGGCTCTCGCCCAGGCCCGCGCCGACGAGCCCGCCCAGGGCCAGCGCGAGGTAGCCCTGGACGCTGTGGAACCCGAGCCCGGTCGTGTCCTTCCACGGATCCAGCCAGGCGTAGATGCGGTCCATCTGGTACCCGCGCACGAACATCAGCAGCACCGCCGGCACGGCGGCCGCGGCGAGCCCCGCCAGGTGGATGAGGTTGGCGCCCGCGAGGAAGAACAGCGTGAACGCCGTGAACGCGAGCACCGACGACGTCCCGAGGTCCGGCTCGAGCAGGACCAGCACCACGACCGGGACCGTGATGACGAGGAACGGCGCCGTGCCGCCCCACAGGCCGCGGACGCCGCTCCCCCGCTTCGCGAACCAGTGGGCGAGATAGACGACGAGGGCGAGCTTCATGAACTCGGCCGGGTGGACCGCCGGCAGCGGCCCGATCTTGAGCCAGCGGGCCGAGCCGCCGACGACGATGTTGATCTGGGGCACGAACACGAGGACCAGGCTCACGATCCCGATGATGAACAGCGGCACCGAGGCCACGCGCAGCCAGCGGTAGTCGATCCGCATCATCGCGACCATCGCGACCATCCCCAGGGCCGCCCACTGGATCTGCGGGCCGACGATCGCGAACGTGTCGTCGCGCTGGAGGAAGGCCTTCATCGCGGACGACGAGTAGACCATCAGGATGCCGATGGCGGCGAGGGCGACGATCGCGACCAGGATCCCGTACTCGGGCTCGTGGCGCTCGCGCTTGAGCGTGATCTGGGCCTTCGTCCGCTGGGCCGCCTTGGGCGTGGCGCGGACCGCGGTCAGGGGGGTCGTGCTCATGAGGTCGCTCCCAGGCGCCCGACGGCGGCGATGAAGGCCCGGCCGCGGGCCGCGTAGTCCTCGAACATGTCGAACGACGCCGCGGCCGGGCTGAGCAGCACGGTGGCCACGGATCCCGGCGGCTGGTGGTGGAGCGCATCTCGCGCGAGCGCGTCCGCGGTCGCCACCGCCTCGTCCATCGAGCCCGCTTCGGCTGTCCGGGCGATGCCCGCCGCAATGAGCAGGTCCCGCAGCGCAGGCCCGCTCTCCCCGATCAGGACGGCGGCCGACGCGGTCTCCGCGGCGACCGCCGCGAGCTCCGTCAGGTCCACGCCCTTGTCCCGGCCACCGGCGATGAGGACGACCGGCGGCTCGAACGCGCGGAGGGCCGCGATCACGGCGTCGGGCTGCGTCCCCTGCGAGTCGTTGACGTAGCGGACCCCGTCCCGCAGCCCGACGGGCTGCAGCCGGTGCTCGACGCCGGTGAAGCCGGCCGCCGCGCCCCGGATTGCGTCCGGCCCGACCCCGAACAGCAGCCCGACCGCCACGGCGGCGAGGGCGTTGGACACGTTGTGACGACCCGGGATCGACAGCTCGTCGATGGGCATGATCCCGCCTCCGGGGCCGGTCTGGGCCGGCCCGCCGCCCGCCAGCGCGAGGCGCTCGACGTCCGCTGCCACGATCCACTCGTCGATCACCCCGACGCCGCCGGAGATCGGCCGGTCGTCCCGATAGCCGACGACCGCGGCCGTGTCCCGCCGGGGATAGCCGGCGACGACCGGATCGTCGAGGTTGAGGACCACGGCGCCCGCCGGATCGACGAGCTCGGCGAGACGCCGCTTCACCCGTCGGTAGGCCTCGATCGACCCGTGGCGGTCAAGGTGGTCGGAGGTGACGTTGGTGTAGACCGCGACGGTCGTGCCC
>DATDJA010000064.1:0-6125 GCA_036520795.1 Candidatus Limnocylindrales bacterium | reverse complement strand
AGCAGGAGCGCGTGCCGCTGGAGGCGGCCGGGGACGTCTTCGTGATCGGGGCCGACGGGACGGGAGAGCGGAATGTCACGAGCTCGACGGCCTTCGAACAGGACCCGGCCTGGTCGCCGGACGGCACCCGGCTCGCGTATCTCAGCTCGGAGGACGGCGAGAACTACCGGCTGACCACGCTGCCGATGGAAGGTGCGATGCCCGCCGGCCGACCCACCCTCGGACCGGAGTCGGAGTTCGCGGTCTGGTCGCCGGACGCGACCCAGCTCCTGTGGGTCGGGGGCGGGCAATCGGCATCCGGCGAAGGCGTGAGCTTGATCCAGGTGATCGATCGCGACCTCGCGAAGCCGGCGACGGCGATCGCCTCCGTCGCCGGCCTGATCCTGTGCGCCCCGAGCTGGCAGAGCGCCAGCCGCTGAGCGCATCGCCGGCCGGTCGTTCCGCCGAATCGGAACAATCCCGTCACGAGCCGGCCCAGACCAAGTAGCGCGGCCGCCAGGGCCGCCGCCCTCGAGAGGCGATACGCCGACATGGACCGACGTTTACTGCTCGCCTTGGTAGCCGCCCTGGCGGTGGCCGCGTGCGGCTCAGCGCCCGCCGCGCCGGCTCCGACCGGGACGTCGACACCAGCTCCTCAACTCGAGCCCACGCCGGCCCCAACCGACGCGCCGTCGCCAACAGACGCGCCCACTGCCGCGGCAGCAAGCGAGCCTCCGATCGCGCTGCCCTCGACCGGCTCGTTCGTGTTCACGCGGTACGACGGGGATCGCAGTTCGCTCTGGGTCTCGTGCGCGGACCTCAGCGAAGCTCGCCAGCTTCCCGCCCCCAGCGGACTCGACGCCGACTACGGAGTCTGGTCCCCCGACGGGCAGCGCATCGTGTTCAACGGCGGCCGCAACGACCCCGACGTCAACGATGCCGTGGAGCCGTGGGACATCTACACGATGGACCGGGACGGCGGCGACATCCGGAAGCTCACCGACGCAACCGCGCTCCTCGGCGACCCCGTGTACTCACCCGACGGCAGGCTGATCACGTACGACTCCACCGAGGCCGGCCGGGAAGGCATCTGGGTGATGGACGCCGATGACGGCGGCAACAAGCGCCTGGTCGCGCCGCTGCCCGATGGCCTGCTCCAGGACTACGCGCCGACGTTCTCGCCCGACGGCAAGCGCATCGTGTTCCTGCGCGAGGTCGACGCCGAGAACGAGGCGGCGCTGTGGATCGTCAACCTCGACGGCAGCGACCTGCATCGGCTCACGGAGCCGGGCCTGTATCCGAATGTCTCTGAGTGGTCGCCGGACGGTTCACGCATCGTGTTCGATGCCTTCCGGCCCGGCGAGGAACTGTCGACGATCTGGATGATCGACGCCGACGGGCAGCACCTGACCGAGCTCACGCCTCCAGATCCCGTTGCGGCCGGCCGGGACGGCTACTCCAAGCCGACGTGGTCGGACGACGGCTCGCTCGTTTATACGATCCACGGCATCCATCCCGGGCCGACGCGCCTCGGCATCGCGGTCATGCGCCCCGATGGCACGGGCCTGCGCTACGTGGCCGACGGCAGCGGCTACGAGCACCAGCCGGACTGGACAGACACGCCCTGCTGACCCGCTGAACCCCGCGGTTGCGGCGAATCCGGATCGACCGCATCCTTGCGGCCAATGTCCGAACCGTCACAGCCGGCCGTCGACGCCCCGTCGCACGCGCCCCGCTTCCTCCTGCTCAACGCCCTGTTCCCGGGCCTCGGCCACCTCGCGGCAGGCCGCCTCCAATGGGCGCTCCTGCTCGGCGGCCCGATCCTCGTGCTGCTCCTCGTCATGGTCGTCATCGCCCTGACGACGAACGCGACGTCGGTCGCCGCGCGCATGTTCGACCCGGCGGTCCTGACCGCACTGCTCGGCATCCAGGTGCTGATCCTCGGCTGGCGGCTGTTCGCGGTCGGGGCGACCAAGGTGATCACGCCGATCACGAGCCGTGCGGCGACCGTCGCCGCGCTCGCGCTGTCGCTGATCATCGTCATCGGGCCGCAGCTGGTCGTCGCCGGCCTGACCGTCGATGCCCGCGACGCCGCCGAGGACGTGTTCGCATCCGTCGGCGACGGCGGGGCCTGGGTGCCCACGGAGACAGCGCCGCCGGTCGAGCCCAACGACTCCGACTTCGCCATCGACCCGTCTGCATCGCCCGGCGCCTCGCTCGAGCCGAGCCCGTCGCCGACGGCGACGGCCGAGGTCCCGCGCATCAACGTCCTGCTGATCGGCATGGACTCGGGCGTCGGCCGGACGACCGCACTGACCGACACGATGATGGTGGTCTCGCTCGACCCGGTCGCGAAGACGGTATCGATGGCCTCGATCCCCCGCGACATGGTCGACGTGCCGCTGCCGGACGGCCGCAAGTACCGCGGCAAGATCAACGGCCTCGTCAGCTATGCCCGGTGGCACCCCAACAAGTTCCCGGGCTCGAAGGACGGGCAGTCGGTGCTGGCGGCGGCGCTGGGGACGCTGCTCGAGATGAAGATCAACTACTGGGCGCAGGTCAACCTCGGCGGCTTCGTGTACCTCGTCGACTCGGTGGGCGGCGTCAACCTCACCGTCACCGACGGCTTCTGCGACTACCGCTACAAGGAATACGGAATCAGGGGCTTCAACATCACCCCTGGCAGGTACCACATGGACGGCGAGGCGGCGCTCGCCTACGCGCGCGTTCGCAAGGCCGCCGGCGAGAGCGACTTCACCCGCGCGGGGCGGCAGCAGGAGGTGGTCGCGGCGCTCCGGGACCGGCTGGTTCGTGGCGAGTTCCTCGGCAATCCGTCGAAGTTCCTCAAGTCGCTGGGGCAGACGATCCTCACCAACATCAAACCCTCCGTGATCGCCGACTACCTCGCGATTGCGACCCAGGTCAAGCGCAACGACGTCTTCCGCGACGTGTTCGACCACCCGCTGGTGAAGTCGGGCTACGACGCCCGGGGCTCGATCCAGATCCCGGACGTCAAGGCCATCCGGCGCAAGGCGGCGCGGTTGTTCCCGCCGACCGGCACCCGGCCCAGCGAAGCGCGCTTCGATCCCCTCCCCGAGCCCGGCGAAGGCCCGCTCCGCAGCCCCTCGAAGTCGTCGACCTGCGGCATCGCTCCCAACCCCAAGCCCAAGCCGACCCCCAAACCAACCCCGAAGCCGACGCCCAAGCCGACCAAGAAGCCGCCCAAGGCGACGCCCGAGCCGACGCCGGAGCCATCGCCTTCGGAAGAGGCCGAGTCGCAGCCCAACCCCTGACGTGGCGCTCGAGATCCCCGACCCCTGCCTGGTCGTGCTGGTGGGGGCCGCCGGATCCGGCAAGAGCACCTTCGCCGCGCGGCACTTCGCGCCAGATGAGGTCCTCTCGTCCGACGCGTTTCGCGAGCTGATCGCGGGCGACCCGGCCGATCAGACGGCGACGCACGCCGCGTTCTCCGCGCTGCACAAGGCCCTCGCGCGCCGGCTCTTCGAGGGAAGGCTCACGGTCGTTGACGCGACGAGCGTGCAGCGCGGCGCGCGTGCTGCCCTGCTCCGCCGGTCCGCCGCGGCTGGCGTTCCGGCCGTTGCCGTCGTCCTTGCCCTCCCGCCCGACGTCGTCCAGGCTCGCAACCGCGAACGGCCGCCCGGCGCCATCGTCCCGGCCGAGGCAGTGGATCGGCAGCTCGCCGCCCTGGCCACGGCCCTGCGTCCCGACGGGATGGATGCGGAGGACTTCGCCCGGATCCATGTGCTCACGACGCCGGCCGACGTCGATGCGGCGGTCGTGCTTCGGGTCCCGGGGCAACGCGGACCTGCCTGACGGCCCCGACTGCTCGCCCAGCGAGCAGTGCAGCGGTTGGTCCGCTGGATCGCTCGCCCAGCGAGCAGGTTGACGGTTGTGTGGCCCGCCATCCGCTGAACGGCTCGCTCAGCGAGCCATCGAGCTCTGTATCCGCTGGATTGCTCGCCTGGCGAGCACCCGGCGGGGTCCGGACGTTGCTGCGTGCTGATTTGACAACCCCGCACACCCTGTGGTCTATTCTCACTAGTTCGGTAGAAATAACCCGAAAACACGACATCACACCAGACCCTGCAGCAACGCAACCGGAGGTCTCATGCGGCCCGTCACACGCGGACGATCCCTCGCCACCCTCGCCTTCGCCGCCGCCATCGTCGCGGCGTGCACCAGCGGCGGCGGTGCGGCCAGCCCGACGGGTGCCGCTGCCACGCCCGCCGCTGCCACGCCCGCCGGGTCCGACGCGGCGTCCCCCGAGGGCGGCGTCGCACCGCTGACCGACGCGGTTACCGTCCGGTTCGGCGTGTTCCCCAACATCACCCACGCGCCCGGCCTCGTCGCCCTGGCCGACGGCGGTCCGCTCGAGACGCTGCTCCCGAACGCCGACGTTCAGATCACCCCGTTCAACTCGGGCACGTCGGCGGTCGAGGCGATGTTCGCCGATGCGCTCGACATCACCTACATCGGCCCCAACCCGGCGATCAACGCGTTCGCCAAGTCGAACGGCGAGGCGGTCCGGGTCATCTCCGGCTCGACCTCGGGCGGCGCCTTCCTCGTGGTCAAGCCCGAGATCGCCAGCGCGGCGGACCTGCGGGGCAAGAAGATCGCCAGCCCCTCACTCGGCAACACCCAGGACGTCGCGCTCCGATCCTGGCTCAAGGAACAGGGCCTCTCCACCGACACCGCCGGCGGCGGCGACGTCTCGGTCGTGCCCCAGGAGAACGCGCAGACGCTCGAGACGTTCCAGGCCGGCACCATCGACGGCGCCTGGGTCCCCGAGCCGTGGGCGACCCGGCTGATCCAGGAGGCCGGCGCCAAGGTGCTCGTCGACGAGCGTGACCTGTGGCCCGAGGGCAAGTACGTCACCACCCACCTGATGGTCGCCAAGAAATTCCTCGACGCCAACCCCGAGGTCGTGAAGCGCATCCTCGCGGCCAACATCGAGGCGGTCGACGAGGTGAACGCCGATCCCGCAGCCGCCCAGGCGACGGTCAACACCGAGATCGAGAAGTTCACGACCAAGAAGCTCGGCACCGATCTCCTCGCCGCGGCCTGGAAGAACCTCGTGTTCACGGTCGACCCGATCGCGTCGTCACTCGGGAAGTCGGCGACGGACGCTCAGGCCCTCGGGCTGCTCAAGGACCCGGGCGACCTCTCGAAGCTGTACGACCTGACGCTGCTCAACGAGCTCCTCCAGGCGTCGGACGAGCAGCCCGTCAAGGGCCTCTGATGGGATCGACGGCGATCGCGGAAATCCTTCCGCAGCCGACGGCTACTCCTCCTCCCCCCGGGTCGGCAACGGCCCGGGGGGAAGCCGTTCGGATCGACCACGTGACGAAGGTGTTCTCGGGTGGCGGTGACGCAGTCACGGCCCTCGAGGACATTTCGCTGTCCGTGGGCCGCGGCGAGTTCGTGTGCCTCCTCGGAGCCTCGGGATGCGGCAAGTCGACGCTGCTCAACCTCGTCGCCCGCCTCGACAGCCCCACCGCCGGCAGCGTCGAGTGCGTCGGCGACCCGTCGTTCATGTTCCAGGAGGCGGCCCTGTTCCCGTGGCTCAACGTGGAGCGCAACGTCGAGCTGCCGCTCCGCCTGCGCAAGGTGCCCAAGGCGCAGCGCAAGGAGCGGGTCGAGGAACTGCTGGAGCTCGTCCAGCTGAGCGCGTTCGCGAAGCGCCAACCCCATGAGCTCTCGGGCGGCATGCGCCAGCGCGTCGCCCTCGCGCGCTCGCTCGCCCAGGAGGCCGAGGTCCTGCTCATGGACGAGCCGTTCGGGGCACTCGATGCCATGACCCGCGACATCCTCCACGACGAGCTCGAGCGGATCTGGCAGGCCACCGGCCGCACGATCCTGTTTGTGACCCACAACGTGCGCGAGGCCGTGCGCCTCGGGGACCGGGTCGTTCTGCTGACCAGCCGCCCCGGCAAGGTCGCCGCCGAGTTCCCGGTGGACATGCGGAGGCCGCGCCGGATCGAGGATCGCGACGTCGCCCAGCTTGCCGCCGAGATCACCACGCGGCTCCGCGAGGAGGTCGCACGCCATGGACGCTAGTCTTCGGGGCGTGCTCCCCGTCAAACAGCCCTCGCCCCAGCCCGCTGCCCCGGGACTCCCTGCGCCCC
>DATDJA010000063.1:0-2891 GCA_036520795.1 Candidatus Limnocylindrales bacterium | reverse complement strand
CGAGCTTCGCCAAGGGCGTCGCTTCGGATGAGCAGATCGCCTCGGTCGCCCGCGGCCTGGAGGCGGCGCTCTACGAGACCAAGACGGTCGTCGTCGGCCAGGACGCCATGCTGGAGCGGGTGCTGAGCGCACTGCTCGCCGGCGGCCACGTGCTGCTCGAAGGCGTCCCCGGGCTGGCCAAGACGCTGACCGTCAAGACCCTCGCCGACGTGCTCGGCGGGCAGTTCCGGCGCGTGCAGTTCACGCCGGACCTGGTGCCGTCGGACCTCGTCGGCACGCGTATCTACCGGCCGGACACCGGGCGCTTCGACACCGAGCTCGGCCCGGTCTTCGGCAATTTCCTGCTGGCCGACGAGATCAACCGCGCCCCCGCCAAGGTCCAGTCCGCGCTCCTGGAGGTCATGCAGGAGCGCCAGGTGACGATCGCGGGTGAGACCTACCCGCTGCCGAAGCCGTTCCTCGTGATGGCGACCCAGAACCCGATCGAGTCCGAGGGCACCTACCCGCTGCCCGAGGCCCAGGTCGACCGATTCATGATGAAGGTCGTCGTCGGCTATCCGACCGCCGCCGAGGAGGCCACGGTCGTCGAGCGCTCCCTCCGGCCGGCGCCGACGGTGCGCGCGATCCTCGACGCCGACTCCCTCGCCGTGCTCCAGGCCGCGACCCCCAACATCTACGTCGACCCGGCGATCACGGCCTACGCGGTCTCGATCGTCGCCGCCACGCGCAATCCCGAGCTCGTCGGGCAGGGCGCCCTCAAGGGCTACATCGCCTTCGGCGCCAGCCCCCGCGGGTCGATCAACCTCGTCCACGCCGCCCGCGCGCTGGCCCTGCTGCGCGGTCGCCGGTACGTCGTCCCGGCCGACATCGCCGACCTCGCGCCCGACGTCCTGCGCCACCGCATCGTCCCCAGCTTCTCGGCCCTCGCCGAGGAGGTCACGCCGGACATGATCCTGTCGCGGATCATCCCGGTCGTCCCCGCGCCGCGCCTGATCACGGAGGAGCGGACGGCATGACCGCGCTCGCGCCGCGAGTCCGGACGCCGGCCCAGCCGGGTCCCGGTCCCGCGCCCGAGGCGCTCCTGCGCGCGCTCGACCTCTCGATCGGGCGCCGCATCCGCGGCCTCGTCGCCGGCGAGTTCCGCGCCGCCGATCTCGGCGGCGGGACGGAGCTCGCCCAGGTCCGGCCGTACGAGCCGGGCGACGATGTCAGGCGCATCGACTGGAACGCGACCGCCCGGATGGCGACCCCGCACGTGCGGGTCCACGTCCCGGAGCGCGCGCTCACGTCGTGGCTCCTGCTCGACGTCTCGCCCTCGATGAACTTCGGGACCACGGACCGGCGCAAGACCGACGTCGCCGAGGGCGTCGCGATCGCGATCGGCCACCTCTCGACGCAGCGCGGCAACCGGCTCGGCGTCCTCACCTTCGGTGGATCGACCGACCGCCAGTCGCGACCGCTCGCCGGCCGCGCCGGCCTGCTGATGACGCTCGCCGCCGTGGAGCTCGAGGCCGACGGCCGGGAGTCCGGCTTCAAGTCGCCCGACGCCGCGATCAACTTCGTCGCCCACGGCGCGCCGGCCGGGGGCCTCGTGGTCCTCGTGTCCGACCTCCGCGGGCCGCTCGACTGGCTGCCCCAGCTCGGTGCGGTCGCCCAGCGCCACAGCGTGCTGGTCGTCGAGATCCGCGATCCCCGCGAGGACGAGCTGCCCGACGTGGGCGAGCTCAACCTCATCGACGCCGAGACGGGTCGGACCGTCCGCGTCGACACCTCATCGAGCACCCTACGGACCCGGTTTGCCGAGGCGGCGGCCCGCGATCGCGACCACGTCGCCCGCGAGCTGCGGCGCCTGCGCGCGCGCCATGTCGTCCTGTCCACCTCCGGCAGCTGGCTGCGCTCGCTCGCCGACCAGCTCCGAATCCAGGGATTGGTTCCATGACCTTTGCATCGCCCGAGCTGCTGCTCGTCCTCCTCCTCGTCCCACTCGCGCTCGCGCTGTACCTGCTGGTCCAGCGGCGGCGGGCGAAGTACGTCGTCCGGTTCACGAACGTCGACCTCCTCTCCAACCTCGTGCCGCGCGCCCCGCGCTGGCGGCGTCACGTCCCGACCGCGCTCTACCTCGGCGCCATCGCCGCCCTCGCGATCGCGCTAGCCCGGCCATCCGCGGTCCTCAACGTGCCCCGCGAGGAGGCGACGGTGATGCTGGCGATGGACGTCTCGCGCTCGATGCTCGCCACCGACGTCGACCCCGATCGAATCACCGCGGCCCGGGCGGCCGCCGAGTCGTTCGTCGAGCAGCTGCCGGCCGGCTTCCGCGTCGGGCTGGTCGCCTTCTCGACCGACGCCCGGCTCGTGGTCGCACCGACCACCGACCGCGCGGCGATCACCGACGCCATCGAGAACCTCCAGGCCGACGGCGGGACGGCGCTCGGCGACGCCATCGTGGTCTCGCTCCAGGCGACCGCCGACGCGCGGACGACCGCGGCGGACACGACTCCTGGTTCCTCGCCCGCCCCTTCGCCTTCCGCTGCGCCGGCGGATCCGGCCCAGGCCCCGCTCGTCGCCACCGTGCTCCTGTCGGACGGCTCCAACTCGACCGGCTCGACCGAGCCCCTCGACGCGGCATCCCAGGCCGCGGCAGCCAACATGCCGGTGTACACGATCGCGCTCGGCACGCAGGACGGCACGGTCGACGTGCAGGATCCGCAGACCGGGGAGACGCGGACGCTCGACGTCCCGCCCGACACCGAGACCCTGGCGGCCATCGCCGAGGAGACGTCCGGTCGCTTCTTCGAGGCGCCGTCGTCAGAGGACCTCGCTCAGATCTACGAGAGCCTCGGCTCGAAGGTTGGCTACACCCAGCAGGAGCAGGAGGTCACGCAGTGGTTCGC
>DATDJA010000062.1:0-9182 GCA_036520795.1 Candidatus Limnocylindrales bacterium | reverse complement strand
GATGCTCGGCAACTGGAGCTTCGGCGACTACTTCAAGCGCGACGCGATCCACTGGGCGTGGCAGTTCCTGACCCGGGACCTCCAGATCCCCGCGGATCGCCTGGCCGCGACCGTGTACACGACCGACGACCTCGCCCACTCGGTCTGGAAGGACGAGATCGGCCTGCCGCCCGAGCGGCTCGTCAGGTGGGGCGACTTCCCCGCGGGCGACGAGAAGAACTGGTGGCGCATGGCCGACATCGGGCCCTGCGGACCCTGCTCGGAGCTCCACTACGACCGCGGTGCCCACCTCTCCGAGGGCCCGGAGTGCGTCCCGGACCACAGCGAGCACTGCCCGCGCTGGCTCGAGGTCTGGAACCTCGTGTTCATGGAGTTCGAGCTGCACCCGGACCGGTCGCTGACGCCGCTGCCGGCGCCGGGCGTCGACACGGGCCTCGGCCTCGAGCGGATCGCGAGCGTCGTCCAGGGCGTGACCAGCAACTACGACACGGACCTGTTCGCGCCGATCCACGCCCGGATGCGGGAGCTGCTGGGCCACGACCCGGAGGGCTTCGAGCAGGAGCGCTTCAGCTACCAGGTGATCGCCGACCACTCGCGGGCCGTGACGTTCCTGGTCGGCGACGGCGTGCTGCCCTCCAACGAGGGCCGCGGGTACGTCCTGCGCCGGATCCTGCGCCGCGCCGTCCGCCATGGGCGACTGCTCGGGAGGACGGAGCCGTTCATGGCCGAGGCGGCCAAGGTTGTCATCGACACGATGGCCGACGCCTACCCTCACCTCGCCGAGCGCCGCGACGAGATCCTCGGCGTCATCGAGCGCGAGGAGCGCCAGTTCAATCGGACGCTCGAGGCCGGGACGGGCCTGCTCGAGGAGGCGCTGATCCCGCTGACGGGGGCGGAGCGGGTGGTGGGACGCCAGGCCGACACGCTGCCCCCGGACGCACCGGTGCTGCCGGGACCTGTCGCCTTCAAGCTCCACGACACCTTCGGCTTCCCGATCGACCTCACCGTCGAGCTCGCGGCCGAGTACGGCGTGCGCACAGACCTCGCGGGCTTTGAGGACGCGCTCGCAGAGCAGCGGGACCGCAGCCGGGCAGGGACGAAGGCCGATCTGGCGAAGACGGCCGAGCTGGCGTCGCTGTACAACGCACTCCTCGCGCGGACCGGCCCGACCGAGTTCCTCGGATACGACACGACGGTCGCGGAAGGGCGGGTCGTCGCGATCCTGCGTGACGGGATCGAGTACGAGACCCTCGAGGCGGTCGCGGAGATCGAGCTTCGGGCCGAGGCATCCGCACGAGCGGAGCTCGTCCTCGACCGGACCCCGTTCTACGCGGAGAGCGGCGGCCAGGTCGCGGACGCTGGCGTGTTGCGAGCGGCCGACGGCTCGGCGCTGTTCGACGTCGAGGACGTCCAGCGCGTCGCGGGAACGCAGACCGCCGGGCTCACGGTCCACCGCGGCTCGCTGCACGGCCGGGTCGCGGTCGGGGACACCGTCCGCGGGGAGGTCGACGCGACGCGACGCGCCGACACCATGCGCAACCACACCGGCACGCATCTGCTGCACCGGGCGCTGCGCAACGTCGTCGGCGAGGCCGCGCGCCAGGCTGGCTCGCTCGTCCACCCCGACTACCTGCGCTTCGACTACCCGTTCGATCGCGCCCTGACGGACGAAGAGAAGCGCTCCATCGAGGCCGAGGTGCGGCGCATCGTGCGCGAGGACAAGCCGGTCTCGATCGAGTGGATGACGATGGCGGAGGCGCAGGCCGCGGGTGCCGACGCGTTCTTCGACGAGAAGTACGGCGACAAGGTGCGCACGATCCGCGTCGAAGGGTTCAGCCACGAGCTGTGCGGCGGGACGCACTGCCGGGCCAGCGGCCAGGTCGGCAACTTCGTGATCACCGGCGAGCGCAGCATCGGCTCCGGCACGCGCAGGATCGAGGCGGTCACGGGCCGCGCCGCCGACGCCCTGATGGACGATCGGTTCGCGCTGCTCGAGCGCGCCGCCGCTGCTGTCGGCGCCCGCTCGCCCGAGGCGGTCGAGGAGCGGATCGCCGCGGTTCAGGCCGAGTTGCGCGAGACGAGGCGCCGCCTCAAGGAGGGCGGCTCCGCCGGGCGGCCGAAACCCGGCGACCTCGCGGCGCGAGCCGAGGAGATCGGCCCGGGGCTCCGGTTCATCGGCGCCGCGCTCGACCTCGAGTCCATGGACGCGCTCAAGGGCTTCGCCAAGGACATTCGAGGAGCGATGCCTTCGGGCGTCATCGCGCTCGGCCTCGATGCCGACGAGCCTCAGCTGTTCGTCACCGTGAGCGACGACCTCGTGCAGCGTGGCATTGCCGCGGGCTCGCTCGTCTCGGGGGCCGTGGGAGCGATCGATGGCCGGGGCGGTGGCCGCCCTGAGATGGCCCAGGGCAAGGGCACGCGCCGCGAGGGGCTCGGAGACGCGATCGCGGCCGTCCGGGCGGCGGCGGTCGACCGCGCTGGCGCCGCGTGACGCGCGCCGCGGCGCGACGCGGCCGGGCGGCGTAGATGGCGTTCCTGCGCCGGATCTGGAACCGCGACGACAGCTCGGCCGGCACCGCGTGCACCGCGCTTGACATCGGCACGGAGTTCGCCAAGGCGCTCGTGTTCGAGATCGACGACACGGGCCACGGGACGGTCCGTGGCGTCGGCCGCCGGCGCCAGGGCCTGAGCCACATGCAGTCGGGTACGGTCGCCGATATCGCGGCCGTCGTCGACAACTGCTCGGTCGCGCTCCAGGAGGCCGAGGAGATGGCCGGCTTCCGGCCGACACAGGTGGTCATCGGGATCGCCGGCGAGCTCGTCAAGGGCTTCACGACCACAATGACCCAGGAGCGGAAGCGGCCCGAGACGCCGATCAACGACGCCGAGCTGGTCAAGCTCATCGACACCGTCCAGCGCGAAGCGCTTCACGAGGCAGAGCGGTCGATCACCTGGGAGACCGGCCTGCCCCACGTCGACGTCCGACTCGTGCACAGCGCCATCGTGGGAGCCTCGATCGACGGCTACGGGCTGACCAACCCCGTTGGCTTCCAGGGCCGCCACGTCAAGATCGGGATCTTCAACGCGTTCGCCCCCCTCGTCCACCTGGGTGCGCTGCAGTCCGTCGCCAGCCAGCTCGACCTCGAGCTCCTGGAGGTCGTGGCCGAGCCGTACGCCGTCGCCCGGGTCCTCGGCGCCGACAACGTGCGTCAGGCGGGCGCGCTGTTCATCGACGTCGGCGGCGGCACGACCGACGTCGCGCTGGTCCGCCAGGGCGGCATCGAGGGGACGCGG
This sequence comes from Candidatus Limnocylindrales bacterium, assembly GCA_036520795.1. Lineage (GTDB taxonomy): Bacteria > Chloroflexota > Limnocylindria > Limnocylindrales > CSP1-4 > CAIXZV01. The sequence goes on along the minus strand of DATDJA010000062.1, from coordinate 5,888 downwards.
ATGTTCGCGCTCGGCGGCCGGGCATTCACGAAGTCGATCGCCGACCGGCTCGACCTGCCGTTCCCGAGGGCCGAGTCGCTCAAGGTCGACTACGCCCGCGGGTTGCCGGTCGATCGCCGCGACGAGGTCGCCGAGATCGTGCGCGACGACGTCGCCGTCTGGGCGGCCGGGGTCGAGCTCGTGATGGAGGAGCTGGCGGCGGGCGAGATGCTGCCCTCGCGCGTCCACGTGTGCGGTGGGGGCTCGATGCTGCCCGAGATCAGCGAGGCGATCGCGGCGGAGCGGTTCTGGAAGCAGCTGCCGTTCGCCCGGCCGCCAGAGGTCGCGATCATGGCGCCCGACCAGGTCGACGCGATCGAGGACGCGACTGACCTGCTCGTCGACCAGCAGGACGTGACGCCGCTCGGGCTGGCCTACCAGGCGATCGAGCTGCAGACCTCGGAGGATCCGCTCGATGCCACCCTCCGCCGCGTCCTGCGCGCGATGAAGGTCTGATCAGGGTAGGCTGCGGCCCGCATGGCCACCATCGTCTACCTCGACGTCGAAGACGAGATCACGTCCGCCGCCGCCCGCATTCGCGCGGCGGCGGATTCGCGCGTTGGCCTCGTGTTGCCGTTCGGGTCGCGCGTCGCGACGTCCCGGATCAACTTCCGGCTCCTCGCCCGCGAGGCCATGAGCCACGGCCGCCGGCTCGACATCGTCGCTCCGGACGCCTCGGCGCGCGCCCTCGCGGCCTCGGCGGGCCTGCCCGTGTTCGGGTCGATCGGCGAGTACGAGGCGGCGCTGGACACCGAGGACGACGATAAGGCGGCGCGACGGGCGGAGGCACGGGCGGCCGCCGGAATCACGGGTGGAGCGGCGGCCGCCGGTGGCGCCGCGGCGGCTGGCGCCGCAGCGGTCGCCGGAGCTGCGGATGGCGCCCCGGTCGCCGGCGGCGTACGGCGCACCGGCAAGGCGCGTGGCGGCTCGAAGGCGCCTGAGCCGGACACGATCCCGCCGCCAGATACGATCCCGCCGCCAGATACGATCCCGCCGCCGGACGCGGCCCCATTACAGCCCCGCGACCCGATCCTCGCCGAGGACTCGCCCATCGCCACGGGCAAGCCGGCGTCCATCCCGGTCGCGCGCCCGAGGCGTGGGCGCGGTCGCCTCGGCATCCTGGTCGGCGTCCTGCTGCTGGTCGGGATCATTGGCGGGGCGGTGGCGTTCGGCGGGTACCTGCTGCTGCCATCGACGTCGATCACGGTCACCCCGCAGATCCAGGCCGTCGGGCCGGTGACGTTCACGGTCCGGGCCGACCCCTCCGCCACATCGGTCGACGAGGCCGCGGCCGTGGTCCCGGCCGTGACGCTGACGATCCCGGTCTCGGCGCAGGCGGAGTTTCCCGCCACCGGCAAGCGCGTCCAGCGGACGCCGGCCAAGGGCGCGGTCCGCTGGACCAACTGCGACCCGACGTCGCCCTACCGGATCCCGTCGGGGACGATCGTCCGCACCTCGGGCGGCGTGGGCTTCGCGATCGACGAGGGCGTGTTCCTGCCCGTGGCAATCCTGTCCGGCGGCGGCGCCACGCCCAAGCTCGACTGCCAGACGAGCGAGGTGTCGGTCACGGCGGTCGAGCCGGGTCCGGCAGGCAACGTCGACGCCGGGACGATCCGCGTCGTCCCCGCGAGCTACAACCGCAACGTCATCCGCGTGAACAACCCGCAGGCGACGTCGGGCGGCACGCGCAAGGAATTCACCCGGATCTCCCCCAGTGACGTGGAAGCGGCCCTCGCGCAGCTCGACAAGGACGTCCGAGCGCAGTTCGCCACCGAGGTCGCCAACCCGAGCGACGTCCCCGAGGGCACCACGCCGTTCCCGGAAACCGCGGTCCTGGGGGAGCCCGTCCCGACCACCGATCCCGCGGACCTCGAGGGCAAGGAGGTCGACTCGTTCAGCCTCGGGCTCACGGCCGAGGGCACCGTGCTCGCGGCCGACGCCTCACCCGCGGAGGGCATCGCTGGGCAGCGCCTGGAGGCGTCGGTGGCCGAGGGCTACGACCTCGTGCCGGACTCGACCAGCATCGAGGTCGGCGAGGGCACGGTGGTGGACGGGGTGATCGAGTTCCCCGTTACCGGGTCGGCCAGGCAGGTCCGACCGCTCGACGCCGCGGCGTTGGAGCGATCGGTGCTGGGGCTGCCGATCGAGGACGCCAGGGCCGTCCTCGCGCCGTACGGCGACGTCGTGATCGTGCCCTGGCCCGACTGGGTGACGACGGTCCCGACGCTGGAGCAGCGGGTCGTCCTCACGATCGCGCAGCCGGTCGACAGCGGGGCCGTGACCGAATCGCCGCCCCCCGCGTCGCCCGCTTCCTCGCCCAGCGCGGGCCTCCTCGACGGCGGTCAAGCGGGCCAGCCGGTACCATCCGCCGGATGAGCCGCATCCTGGGCGTCGATCTCGGCGAACGGCGGATCGGGCTCGCGGTGGCCGAATCGGCGATCGGCGGTGCCCGGCCGCTCGCGACGATCGCCCGCGCCAAGACCATCGAGTCGGACGCCGACGCCCTGGCCCGCGTGTGCCGCGAGCAGGACGTCATCGAGCTCGTCATCGGCCTGCCGGTCGAGGCGAGCGGTGTCGAAGGGCCGATGGCCCAAGGCGCCCGCGCCTGGGCGGCCGAGATCGGCACGCGTCTTGCCCTGCCCGTTGCGCTGCGCGACGAGCGCCTGTCCTCGTTCGAGGCCGAGCGTCGCCTCGGGCGTATGCCCCGCGGCCGGTCCGGCGGCGCCCCGTCACGGGCGCAGCGCAACGCCTTCCGGGCGCGCATCGACCGCGAGGCCGCGGCCGTGATCCTGCAGGACGAGCTGGACGCCCGGCGAGCGGAGGCGCGGTGAGCGTCCGTGGCGGCCAGGGCCCGCGAGATCCGATAGCGTCCCCGGACCCGACCTCGAGCAAGCGCGTCAACCCGTACCAGCGCACCGGCCGCTACGGCCGCGGGCCCGGCGACCAGCGCCGGTACGAGCGCTACGGCGACCAGCGCAGTGGCGTCGGCGCGGTCCTGCGGTTCCTGCTGTTCCTGTTCATCCTCGCCGCCGTCGTGCTGGTCGTCATGGCGACGGTCGCCCGGCCGCTCGTGCGCGCGGTCCTGGTCCCGTGGGCCTGGAGCAACCCGTCCGCCCTCGAGCTCGCTTTCGTATCGGACCTCGTTCGCGAGGACCTCGGGACGGCGCTGTCCGACCCCGCCTCGGCGGACGCCACAGAGGTCGAGTTCGTCGTCGAGCCCGGAGATACTCCGGCCACCCTCGCGCCGAAGCTCGAGGAGGCCGGGATCATCAAGAACCAGCGCGCGTTCCTGTACGAGGCGCGCCAGGACGAGCTGCTGCCGAAGCTCAACGCCGGCCGATTCTCCCTCGCGCTCAACCTGACCCCAGCGGGGGTGGTCGACGGGTTGGTCAACAACCGCATCGAGAACCACACGGTCGTCGTGACGTTCCGCGAGGGGCTGCGCGCCGAGCAGATGGCGGCCAAGCTCGAGACGGTGACGGGCACCAATGTCGACGCGAAGGCGTTCTACAACCTCGTGATGAAGCCCACCGACGCGCTGCTCGGCGACTACCCCTGGCTGCTGGACGAGAACATCAGGCCCAAGGGCGCGTCGCTGGAGGGCTTCCTCTACCCGGCGACCTACACGCTCCGGGTCGGCGACGAGGATCCGACGGACGCCGAGGACCTCGTGCGGATGATGCTGGACGCATTCCACGATCGCGTCGGGGCCGAGCGCCTCGAGGTGCCCGACAAGCGCGGGCTCACCTTCTACCAGGTGCTGACGCTGGCCTCGATCGTCGAGCGCGAGGCGGTGCTCGACGACGAGCGGGCGAAGATCGCCGGCGTCTACCAGAACCGCATCGACCGGGTGCCGAGCGTGGCCCACGGCCTGCTCCAGGCCGACCCGACGGTCATCTACGCCGTCGACACCGTCAACCTGGGCAAGTTCAGCCCGGACTGGGCCAAGTACGTGTTCTGGACGGTGCCCAAGGACGGCATCAAGGGCCAGGTCCTGCCCGAGTCCCTGGCCGGCTTTGACACCTACCAGGTGCGCGGCCTGCCGCCCGCCCCGATCGCCACGCCGACGATCGCCTCGATCGATGCCGCGCTCCGCCCCGATACCAAGAGCAAGTACACGTACTTCGTCGCGATCCCGGACGGGAATGGCGCGCACGACTTCAGCAAGTCGCTCGCGGAGCACGAGCAGAAGCTCCGCGAATACGGCTACTAGGGTGACCGCGTCGCGAGCGGCGTCGCTGCCCGTTCCGGCCGACTTCGCCGGGCCGCCCGACGACGCGACCCGCCGCCGGTGGACGGAGGCCGATCGGGCCCACCGGCCCGAGCGCCTCGCCGCCCTCCGATCGCGGATGGCCGCCGAGGGCGTCGACGCCTACTTCGGGGTCAAGCGCGAGCACATGCGCTGGCTGACGGGCTTCGTGCTTGGCGAGGGCGAGGACAAGGTGTCCGGCATCTCGGGCCAGTTCCTGGTCGGCGGCGACGCCGTGATCGTGGTCGTGGACTCGCGCTACGCGATCCAGGCCCGCCGCGAGGCGCGCGACTCGACCATCGAGGAGATCGGCTACGACCTCCCCGGGGCCTGGGAGCGGCTCCTCGGGTCGCTCGGCGCGCGTCGCGTCGCCGTTGAGGCGACGGCCGTGCCGCATGCCCAGTGGCAGCGCCTCGAGGCCGCCACACCGGACGTGGAACTGGTCGCGGTCGAGGGTTGGGTCGAGGCGCTGCGGGCCGACAAGACGCCGGACGAGGTCGAACGGATCGCGGCGTCGTGTGCGGTCGCCGATCGCGCGCTCGCGGCCCTGCTGCCGGAGATCCGGCCCGGCGTGACCGAACGCGATCTCGCCCTGCGCCTCGAATGGCTGATCCGGACGGGCGGGGCTGAGGCGCTCGCGTTCGACGTCGCGTGCCTCGCGGGCCCGGAGGCGGCGCTGCCGCACGGCTCCCCGGGCGACCGGCCGGTCCTCGCCGATACGGTCCTGCTGTTCGACTTCGGTGCCCAGGTGGATGGCTACCGGAGCGACATGACCCGCACCATGTTCGTCGGCGAGCCCATCGCGCGTGACCTGGCGGTGTATGACCTGGTCGCCAGGGCGCAGGGGGCGGCCATCACCTGGATCGAGGCGTCGGTCGCCGGGGGTGCGCCGCCACCGAGTCGTCGCGAGCCGGACGCCATCGCCCGCGCGGTCATCGATGCCGACGGGCGATGGCCGGCGTATGGACACGGGCTCGGGCACGGGATTGGCCTGGCCACGCACGAGGAGCCCCGCTTCGGCCGGCTCGGGACCGACGACCCGGTGCCCGGCCGGACCGTGTTCTCGGTCGAGCCGGGGATCTATCTCGCCGGGGAGATGGGTGTCCGGATCGAGGACCTCGTCCACATCGACATCGACCGCCGGCTCGTCGAGCGCCTGACCCGGTTCCCGCGGGACGTCGTCGCGCTGCCCACCTGAGGCACCCGCCCGATCCGTCCTGGTCCGGCCCCCGTCTGGCGCGCTCCCGTCCATCTGGCACGGACATCTGGCCCGACATGTCTCAAATACCGCTCCCCGCGGTGCGAGGCACCGAATCCGGCTCACCTACCGCCGGGGGCGGTATCCAGGAAGTGCGCCGAGCGTGGACGGCGTTGCGACGGTTGCCGCGCACCGCCCGTGGTGGTATCTGGACCCGAATCCCGGTGTCCCGGCGGACCGCGGGCGGCGCCGCGGCCCTCTGGTAGCATCGGCCGACATCCAATCGACCCGCGCGGGGAGTGCGCACGCCTCCCGATTCGCGCCACGCGCCACCGGAGCACCAACCCCCATGATCAGCACCGGCGAGCTGCGCAAGGGCGTCGTCATCGAACTGGACGGCGA
>DATDJA010000061.1:0-6291 GCA_036520795.1 Candidatus Limnocylindrales bacterium | reverse complement strand
CACGCCCGACCGGCGCCTCGGGATCATCACCGAGCAGGCGGACCGCCTGTCGCGGATGGTCCGCCAGCTGCTGACGGTGAGCCGGATCGAGTCGGGCGCGCTGCGCCCGCGCGTCGAGGTGCTCTCGCCCGGGGCCCGGGTACGCCGGACGTGGGAGGCGCTCGGGGTCGCCGACGTCCCATTCACCGTCGAGGACGGCTCGGCGGGCTGGCTCGCCCTCGCGGACACCGACCAGCTCGACCAGGTCCTGTGGGCGCTGCTCGACAACGCGGTGATCTACGGCGGGCGGACCGCGATCGACGTCTCGATCACCGTCGACGCGGAGGCCGGCGACATCGCCACCACCATCGCCGACCACGGGGCGGGCGTCGCCGAGGAGGATCGGGAGCGGTTGTTCCTGCGCTTCGAGCGCGGCAGCTCACGTCCGGCGGATGAGGGCAGCGGCCTCGGCCTCTACGTGTCCCGTGAGCTGTGCCGCGCGATGAGCGGCGATCTGGTGCTCGAGCCAGCCGTCGCCGGCCGCGGCGCGGCGTTCACGGTGCACCTCCCAGCCGAGGCCGCCGAGGAGAGCTGACGGCGCGGCTCAGCACGAGCGCCCCACAACGCGAAATGAGCCGGTTCGCCAACGGCGTTCCGGCTCCGCAGTGCGGCATGGGGTCAGGCGGCGTCCGCCTCCAGCGCGGCCGGCTGGGCCGACGGCGCGGCTGTCGACTCCCAGATCCGATGGAACGGGTCGATGGCGACGAATACGCCGATGGCCGTTCCGATCAGAACGCCGGGGATCGGGGGCAGGACGACCGCCACCGAGACGACGGCCCATGCGGACCAGAAGGCCAGGAGCCAGAGGATCCCGGCAACCGTTCGCTTCAACATGGCGTGAGCATCGTCGTGAGCCCGTCGGCGCGGCAATGGCTCATTCGTACTCGCCCGGGAACGCAAACCGGCCCACCACGGCGCGCCTACCATCGCGCACATGCGCTTCACTCGCCGGGCCCGGGGTCAGGGCGCGGTTACGGCCGGCCTGACGCAGGTGCGGGGCTACCGGCCGGACTGGTTCCGCGCCGATCTCCTGGCCGGGATCACGGTGACCGCCTACCTCGTCCCCCAGTGCCTCGCCTACGCCGACCTCGCGGGCGTCGAGCCGGTGACCGGCCTGTGGGTCGCGGTCGTGGCGATGGTCGCCTACGCGCTCCTCGGGACATCGCGCCAGCTGTCGGTCGGCCCCGAGTCCGCCACCGCGGTCATGGTCGCGGCCGCGGTCGCGCCACTGGCGGCGGGCGATCCCGCCCGGTACGCGGCGCTGGCGGCCGGCCTCGCCCTGCTCGTCGGCCTCGTGTGCATCGTGGCCTTCGTCCTGCGGCTGGGGTTCCTCGCCGACCTGCTGTCACAGCCGATCCTGATCGGCTACATGGCGGGGGTCGCGTTGATCATGATCGGGTCGCAGCTGGCGACGATCACGGGCGTCACGCTCACGTCGGACGGGGCGATTGCCCGGACGGTCGAGCTGTCGGGCAAGGCCGGCGACGTCCAGCCGGCCGCGGTTGCCCTGGGGCTCGGCGTGACGGCGTTCCTGTTGATCCTGCAGCGCGTCGCGCCGCTGGCGCCGGGCTCACTGATCGCGGTCGTGGGCGCGGCGGTCATCGTCTACGTCTTCGACCTTGCCGCTCGCGGCATCGCGCTGGTCGGTCCCGTGCCGAGCAGCCTGCCGTCGATTGCGCTGCCCGCCCTCGGCGTTGGCGACGTCACCGCGCTGTTCGGGTCGGCGGCCGCGATCGCGTTCGTCGCGTACACGGACGTCGCGCTGACCGGGCGCGCGTTCGCGGTTCGCACCGGCGAGGTGATCGATGCCAACCGCGAGTTCCTCGGGCTCGGCGTGGCCAACGTGGCATCCGGGCTGACCGGGGGCTTCGCGCTCAGCGCCTCGGGATCGCGGACGGCGATCATCGACGCCGTCCGCGCCCACAGCCAGGTCGCGGGCCTGGTCGCCGCGGCGTCGGTTGTCGTCGTGGTGCTGGCCGTGCCCGGGCTGATCTCGTATATCCCGCGGGCTGCGCTGGGCGGGATCGTCGTGTTCGCCGCGCTGCGCCTGATCGACGTCGCGGCGCTGCGCCGCCTCGGGCGGTTCCGGATGTCGGAGCTTGCGCTGGCGCTGGCGGCGCTGTTCGGCGTGCTGGTGTTCGACGTGCTGGCCGGGATCCTGATCGCGGTCGGCCTATCGGTCGCCGACCTGTTCGTCCGGATCGCGCGGCCGCCGGCCTCGGTCCTCGGCCAGGTGCCGGGGCTCGCCGGCCTCCACGACATCGACGACTACCCAGAGGCACGGCAGATCCCGGGCCTGCTCGTGTTCCGCTACGACGCGCCGCTGTGCTTCGCCAACGCCGAGGACTTCCGGACCCGGGCGCTCGATGCGGTCGACGCCGCCAACGAGGGTCCGACTCCGGTCGAGTGGTTCCTGCTCAACGCGGAGGCGATCGTGGAGCTGGACATGACGTCGGCCGCGGCCCTGCGCCGCCTCGTGAGCGAGCTGGCGGAGCGCGACGTCGAATTCGCGATGGCACGCGTAAAGCAGGACTTCCGAGCCCAGCTCGCTCGGGGCGGGCTTATCGGGCAGATCGATGAGGCGCGGATGTACCCCACCCTGCCGGTCGCCCTCGAGGCCTTTGCGCGACGAGCGGAAGGGGCGCCCTAGCTCCCGTCCACGGCGCGTGCCGGATTGGCGCCCCCTTCGCGCGTGCGCGAGAGCATCGACCTCTCGAGGTCGTGCAGCTTCGCTCGCACCGCAGCGTGCTGGCGCTCCTGCTCGGCGAGGAGCTCGTGGAGTGCCGCCATCTCCGCGGCCGGCGTTCCGGGCGCAAGGCGCGCCCGGCGACGCGGCAGGTCCGGCGCGAGGAAGAAGTTCGCGATGAAACCGGTCAGCACGGAGAACAGCCCGATTCCGGCGAACAACAGGATGGTCCCGACCAGGCGGCCGCCCTCGCCGACCGGATACTGGTCGCCATACCCCACGGTGGTGATCGTCACCAGGCCCCACCAGATCGAATCACCCGCCGACACGATGTTCGCGTTCGGCACGCCCTGCTCGACGTAGTACTCCGCCATGCCGGCGAACTCGACGACCGCGATCACGAGGAACACCGTGAACAGGAACGTGGTCGACGCCCGGCTCACGAAGAGGTCCTCGGCCAGGCGCTCCCGCCCCACCCGCCGGCCTTCGCGCACGACGAGGTAGATCCTGACGAGCCGGAACACCCGCAGGAACGGCACGATTGCGAGGAGGTCCGCCCACCCCCAGCGCCGGACCAAGTATCGGCGCTTCGAGCGGGTGCTCAGGAGCCGGTACACGAAGTCCGAGAGGAAGAAGGGCGTGATCGCAACCTCGATGGTGAACGCGACCTGGTGCCCCACCGAGGCCGGGCCGGTCAGGATCACGATCACGGCATTCGCGATCGAGAGCAGCGACAGCAGGAGCATGAACAGCTCGTAGCCGGTGCCCTTGAGGTCGGTTCGCGGATCATCGGACATCGGGCGTCTCCAGGGTGCGGGGCCTCGATTGTGCGACGGCGGCGGGCACCCGTGCGGGGCCTCGCGTCGCCTGCCGAGACCCCCAACGATTGATGACGCGGTCGCCGGAGCAGCGACCGTATGCTCCGCGCTTCGGACGTGACGGTCCGAGGGGGACGAGGGCGGAGGAGGAGGCCATGGCGGCAGTGACGGAGCGCCGGACGCGGACGCCGGCGTGGATTCTCAACGGCGTCCTGCCGCTCAGCGGCAAGCGGATCCCACTCGATATCGCCGCCGGTGCAACGCTCGCGGCGCTGGCGATCCCCGAGACGATGGGCTACGCCTCGATGGCGCAGATGCCCGTCATCACGGGCCTGTACACGATCCTCATTCCGCTGTTCCTGTTCGCGGTCCTGGGCTCGTCGCGACACCTCGTCGTCGGCGCGGACTCCGCGACGGCGATGACCATGGCGGCCGGCCTGACGGCGCTCGGGCTGGTCGGGGGATCGTCGGAGTGGATCGCGATGGCCGGCCTGTCGGCCCTCATGGTCGGCGTCGTCCTCATCCTTGCCCGGCTCCTCAAGCTGGGCTTCCTCGCCTACTTCCTGTCGCGCAGCGTGCTCATCGGTTTCCTGACCGGCGTCGGCATCCAGGTCGCCATGACCCAGCTTGCGGGCGTGCTCGGGGTTCCGAAGCCCGCGGGCGGCGTCCTCGAGCAGTTCGTCAAGACGCTCCAGGAGATCCCGCAGACAAACGTGGCGACGCTGGCGGTCTCGGTCGCGGTCTGGGTCATCATCCTGGGCTCCGACCGCATCAACAAGCGGATCCCGGGGGCGTTGATCGCGGTGGTCCTCATGATCGCGATCAGCTACCTCGGCCTGCTGCCGAGCTCGGTCACCCTGCTCGGCGCGGTCCAGGGTGGACTCCCCCCGATCGGCCTCCCGCAGGGCGTGATCACCGTCAGCAACGTGCTCGCCCTGCTGCCCATCGTCTTGTCCTGCTTCCTGATCATCCTCGCCCAGAGCGCCGCGACATCCCGCGCGTATGCGATGAAGTACCGCGACAGCTTCGACGAGAACGTCGACCTCATCGGCCTCGCGGCGGCGAACTTCGGCGCCGGCGTCTCGGGGACCTGGCTCGTGAACGGCAGCCCGACCAAGACCGAGATGGTCGACGGAGCCGGCGGACGGTCGCAGGTCGCCCAGCTGACCGCCGGCCTCGTGGTCCTCGTCGTCCTGTTGTTCCTGACGCCGGCGCTCGCCTACATGCCCAACGCGGTCCTCGCCGCCGTTGTCATGCTCATCGGCATCCGGCTGATCGACATCCTCGGCATGCGCGGCATCGCGCGGGTCCGGACCGGTGAGTTCGTGGTCGCCGCCATCACGGCCGCGACCGTGGTCCTGGTAGGAATCGAGCAGGCGATCCTGCTCGCGATCGCGCTGTCGATCGTCGAGCACATCGACCATAGCTACCATCCGTTCGACCGCCTACTGACGTCCAAGCCGGGCGGCGACTACGGGTTCGAGGAGGTTGCCACCGGTGCCCAGGCCCTGCCGGGCCTCGTGATCTACCGCTTCGGTGCCAGCCTCTACTACGCGAACGGCAACCGCTTCTCGGAGGAGATCGTCCACCTCGTCGAGGACGCCGACCCGCCGCTCCGCTGGCTGTGCGTGTCGGCGACGTCGATCGGCGACATCGACTACTCGGGCGCGGAGACGATCGAGGCGGTGCGCGAGGAGATCCTGGGCCACGGGGTCACCCTGGTGTTCGCCGACGTCGACCCCAAGATCAGCGGCCAGCTCGACGCCTACGAGCTCACCGACAAGATTGGCAAGGACCACATCTTCGCGTCGCTGCTCGAAGCCATCGCGGCGTTCGGTGCAACCGCTGGTTCAGCCGCGCCAGCGGTCGCGCCGGCGACGACCGGCAATGGCCCCGCGCCGGCCCCTTCGACCGGCTGACGCCAGACCGACGGCCGCAGCTCAGCCGAGGCTGCGGTCGTCGAGGACGCGGCCCCAGTGCAGGACACGGACGGCGATCAACACCCCGAAGGCGGCTAGCACCAGGATCGCGGCGGCGGCGATGGACGCTTCCAGATCGCCGCTGTTGAACTCGGAGTACACGACGAGCGGCAACGTCTGGGTCCTGCCCTGGACGTTGCCGGCGAACATGATCGTGGCACCGAACTCGCCCAGCGACCTGGCCCAGGTCATGACCAGGCCGGCGGCCAGGGCCGCGCGAGCGATCGGGAGTGTGACCCTCCGGAACAGGTAGAGCTCGCTGGCGCCGTCGACGCGGGCCGCGTCCTCGAGCTCGCGGGGCACGCTGGTCAGGCCGGTGCGCGCGGATCGGATGAAGAACGGGGCCGAGACGAAGACCTGGGCCAGCACGACGGCGAAGGTCGTGAACGGGATCGAGACGCCGAACACGTTCCATAGCGGCTCGCCCAGCACGCCCCTCCGCCCGAACACCAGCAGCAGCCCGAGACCGGCGACCGCCGGGGGAAGCACGATGGGCAGGTCGACGACGGCCTCGAGGAAGCCGGACCCGCGGAACGCGCGCCGGGCGAGCACGAACGCGAGCGGCAGGCCGAACGCGATGGTGATGACGAGGCTGACCGACGTCGTGATGAGGCTCAGCGAGAGCGCATCGAGGACGGCCGGCGTCGTGAGGGCGGTCGCGAGCGAGCCTCCCGCGATCGAGCGCACGACCAGCACCACGACGGGCAGGCCGAGGAACAGGGCGAACAGGCCGGCGACGACGCGGACGGACAGCTCCCCCGCGGACGGC
>DATDJA010000060.1:0-2737 GCA_036520795.1 Candidatus Limnocylindrales bacterium | reverse complement strand
CAGCGGCGTTCGCGAGACGGCGTGGAGCGCGACCGCGAGCGGCTCGGTCAGCGCCGCCTCGACCATCGAGACCCCGGCCGGCAGCGCGTACACGACCCGCGCGGGCACGACGACACGCTCGGCGAACGCGCCGTCGCGGCGGTACTCGCTGGTGGCGACGCCTAGGACTCGGCGGTCGTCGCACAGGTTGACGACGCCCTCCCGGCAGAACGCGCATTGCCCGCACCAGATCGTGCTGTCGAACGTGACGGCGTCGCCCGGCGAAATGCCGGCGACGGACCCGCCGACGGCCTCGATCACGCCCGCCGCCTCATGCCCCATGACCAGCGGCGGGACGCGCCGGCCCGAGCTGCCGTCCATGCCATGCACGTCGCTGCCGCAGATCCCCACGGCCGCGACGCGGACCAGCACCTCGTCGGCGCCCACCTCCGGCTCGGGGACGTCGACGTACTCGAGGACGCCGGGCGCGGTCAGGAGCAGGGCCTTCACCCGATGAGGCGCCCGTCGAGGTCGGCGCGGTCGGTCTCCGCGGTGAGGGGGAACTCGACGGGGCGGTGGTCGCGCTGCGAGCGGTAGATGGCGGTGAACACCTCGACGACCCGGCGTCCGTCATCGCCGTCCACGGCGGGTGGCCGCCCGTCGACGATCGAGTCCAGGAAGTCGGCGATCTGGAGCTCGTGGTACCGGCTCATGACGTCGACGTCACCGGCGGTGGCGAGATCCTCCGCCTGCCACGCCTGGAGCAGGTGTGCCTCGCCCTCGATCGTCCACAGGTCGTTCACCGGCGGGTCCACCGACGTCGTGACGCCTGAGATGAACATCGATCCGAAGTCGGTCTGGGTCCCGATCGTCGCCCCGTTCGAGCCGTGGACGTGGATCCGGCCGTGGACGCCGGGGTTCTGGGCGTTGCTCACGAGGATCGTCCCGAGGCCGCCGCCCCGGAAGCGGATGACGGCGAGGGCCGTGTCGTCGACCTCGACTGCGGGGTGGTTGACGTTGTCCCAGTAGCCGAACAGCTCCTCGATCGGCCCCATCAGCCACAGCATGAGGTCGATCTGGTGGGGAGCCTGGTTGACGAGCACGCCGCCGCCCTCACCGGCCCAGGTGCCCCGCCACGGATTGGAGGCGTAGTACGCGGCATCGCGCCACCCGAGCACGTCCACGCTCGCGATGGCGGGCCGGCCGATCTTGCCGGCGTCGATCGCCGCCTTCATGCGCAGGATCGGCGGGTAGAAGCGACGCTGGCTGACGACGGCCAGCCGAACGCCGGCCGCGGCACACGCGGCGATCGCGCGGTCGCAGTCGGCGAGCGTGGCGGCAAGCGGCTTCTCGACGAGCACATGCACACGGTTGGCGGCGGCGATCTCGATCGCGTCCGCGTGGAGCGGGTGGGGCGTGCAGATCGACACGGCCTGGACGTCGGACTCGCGGAGCATGGTCGCGACGTCCGTATATGGCCGGACGCCGTACCGGCTGGCGAACGCCTCCGCGCCGGCCATCGTCCGGTCGCAGACCGCGACGAGCTCCGATCGCTCGAGCGAGGCGAGGGCATCGGCGTGCGTCTGGCCGACCTTGCCGCAGCCGATGAGCGCAGTCCGGATCCGGGTCACGTCACGCGCCGTGCCAGCTCCGCGGCCACGGCCGGCCAGGCGACGATCGCATCGACGATGGCCTTGGGCGACTGCTTGTCGGTGTCGACGATCAGGGTCGCGATCTCGTGGAACAGCGGATCGCGCTCCGCCGCCGTCCGCTCGATCCATGCCAGCGACGTCGCCTCGTCCCGACGCCCGTCCGCGTGACGCGCGCGTTCGGCAAGGGTCGCTGCGTCCGCGCGCAGCCAGACGACAACGTCGGAGGCACGCATCCGCTGGCGTGCACCCGCGTCGGTGACGACGTACCCGGCCCCGCTGATGATCACGGGTTGCGGCAGCGTGAGCGCGTGTTCGAAGGCCGCCATCTCGGCGGCGTGGAGCCCGGCCTCGCCTTCGTCACGCATGAGCTCCGGCGCCGCCCGTCCGGTCGCCGCCTCGATCAGACGGTCGTTGTCGAAGTATGGCCAGCCGGTCGCGCTCGCGAGCCTCCGGCCGATCGTCGACTTGCCGGTCCCCATGAGGCCGATGAGGAAGATCCGCATAGGGCCATCATCGCGGATTTGGCAGCCGCCCCATGCATCGGCGATGATGACGGCCAATGAACGACGTCCTCGTGTGCCGATGCGCGTGTCCCGAGCGGGTCTCGGATCCTCTGTACGCGCGTGCCTCACAGCGGCGAGGCGCACCGAGCGCGTAGGGGTTGGAAGGGTTCGAGCCCGCGGCGCCGCCGATCGACACCGATGTCCATTCGACGGAGAACCCGATGACCACCGAGACCCTGACCACCGAGTACGAGCGCTCGCTCGCTGAGAACCGGCGCTATGCGGCCCAGTTCGATCGCTCGGCGCTCCCGCTCCCGCCCGGCCGCAAGCTCGCGGTCCTCGCCTGCATGGACGCCCGACTGACGGTCGAGGACGTCCTCGCCCTCCGCAGCGGTGACGCCCACATCATCCGCAACGCCGGCGGCCTCGCCACCGACGACGCGATCCGTTCGCTGGTCATCAGCCAGCAGCTCCTCGGCACCGAGGAGGTCATCGTCATCGAGCACACCGGCTGCGGGATGCTCACGTTCCAGGACGCCGCGGTCCACGAGCAGCTCGTCGAGCAGACGGGGACCGACGTCGACCTCGCGTTCCATGCCTTTC
>DATDJA010000059.1:0-2480 GCA_036520795.1 Candidatus Limnocylindrales bacterium | reverse complement strand
CGCCAGCGCCAGGAGAACGCGAACGGGATCGCCGCGATGGCGAACAGCGGGAACAGGTAGCGCTCGTGGACGCGGGTGGGGACCGCAAAGAACGCGAGCGCCAGGACGGCGACGCCGACGAGGATCGTGAGGCGGTCGGGTCGTCGCGCGACGAGGACCGGGACGACCACGAACAGGAGCAGCGCGAGCAGCAGCCCGCCGACCACCGCGGCCGGGAACGGTCCGATCGACGCCCAGGCGGTCGCGTCGGCGGTGGGCGCGTCGGCGATCCAGCCCCGGCTGGTGGCCATGCTCTCGCCGTCGACGGGGAACAGGGCCCACAGGTTGTAGGCGTTGACCGACACGTACGAGTACGTCGAGGCGGTGCTGAGGATCAGCCGCACCAGCGACGAGTCCACGAACGGCGCGCTGCCGGTGAACGACACGACCGACAGGCCGAACGGTGCCGAAAGCGCGACCGCCGTCGCGAATCCGGCCACGCCGGTGGAGACGATGCGGATCCAGCCTCTGGTCCGGCGCTCCCAGCCGAACCCCGACGCCGGCGGCGGGGATTCGCTCCCGAACCCGCCGTCCGGCCACAGCGCGCGCCGGATCGTGACGGCGGCGACGATCGGGACGAGGATCGCCAGCTGCGGCTTCACGAGAGCCGCAACGACGGCGAGGATCGCCGCCCGCTCGCTGCGGGCCTTCCACAGCTCGCGAATCGACAGCAGCAGGAACACCGTGCCGAAGCTGTCGACCTGGCCCCAGACCACCGAGTCGAACCAGGTGATGGGGTTCACGACGACGACCGCGCCGGCGATCGTGGCCCGCCGCTCGCTGACGCCGAGGTCGCGCGCCATCTGGTAGACGATGAAGCCGAGGGCGACGTCCGTGAGGATCGCCGGGAGCTTGATCAGGTCGCCGACACCGCCCATGAGCTCGCCGACGGCGCCCACCAGCCACAGCGCATACAGGTAGCCGGGGGTGTAGTCGGCGAAGAAGTCGCGGTCGTAGAAGCCGAACGGACCGTGATCCGCGAGGTTGCTCGCCCAGAACCGGAACAGGCCCAGGTCCGAGTCGAACCCCGAACCACGGAGTGCATCGAACCCGTATGCCATGATCAGCCGGAACACCAGGCCGATCGCCAGGATCGCCAGGATCTGCCAGCCGATGCCTCGCCGGGGGGTCGCGTCCGTCATTGTTTCCCGGCCGGGCGCGTCCGAACCCAGACCGGTCACGGGGAGCCCCCTACAAAGCGTTGAAGGTGGAGCGGAGTATAGCCGAGGCCCCCGAAGGGCCCCCCTCGCCCCAGCCCGGCGCCGGTCGCCTCGCGGCCGCGATCGTCGGGCTGCTCCTCGTGCTGGGCGCGTTCCTGCTGTACACGTGGTCGAATCCCGAGCACTACAACCAGTACAACCATTTCGTCTGGCAGGCGGACGCGTTCCTGCAGGGAAAGGTTTCGTTCGACTGGCCCGTCCCCGACGGCTCGGATCGCCCGTCGAACTGGTACTTCCAGGACATCTATCCGCTGTTCGACGCGGATGGGCAGCCGACCGGCCAGGTCCTGCTCCCGTTCCCGCCGCTGCCCGCGCTGGTGCTGCTCCCGTTCGTCGCGCTGGCGGGCCTGACCGTCGACCAGGAGGCGATCGCGATCGGCCTGGCGGCGATCGGCGTGGGAGCCGCGTGGTGGATGCTCGGCGGCCTCCGCATCCGGCTCGCCGTTCGTGCGCTGACCACGGTGCTGTTCGCGACGGGCACGGTCTGGTGGTGGGCCGCGGCCGTCGGCAGCACCTGGTATCTCGCCCACCTCGTCGCCGTGATCGCCGCGCTGCTCGCCGTGGGCGTCGCGTTGCGCAACGACCCGCGCGCCGCCGTCGACGACGTCGGGGAGCCCTCGGGCCCGCCACCCGTGGGCGGCTGGTGGTCGCACGTGTGGCCGCTCGACGGATCCCAGGTGCTCGCCGGGCTCCTGTTGGGGATCGCGGCCACTGCCCGCCTGCCGCTCGTGTTCGCGGCTCCGTTCTTCATCCTCGTGGGCGGCGGCGGCACGCAGGCGCGACGCCTCGTCTCCGCTGCGGTCGGCGGCGTGCTCCCCGTGGCCGCCCTGCTCGTGTACACGCAGCTGACCACGGGCTCCTGGCTGCACCCCGGCTACGACTACCAGTACCAGCTCGAGGCCAACGGCTACCCCACGCTGGGCTACAACCCGTCGTGGGCCGTCGAGGACCTCCGGTACATCCCGCAGAACCTCGGCATCATGTTCGGCGCCCTGCCGGTCGTGGCGCCCGACGTCAAGCCCAACACGCTTGGCTT
This sequence comes from Candidatus Limnocylindrales bacterium, assembly GCA_036520795.1. Taxonomy (GTDB): domain Bacteria; phylum Chloroflexota; class Limnocylindria; order Limnocylindrales; family CSP1-4; genus CAIXZV01. The sequence goes on along the minus strand of DATDJA010000059.1, from coordinate 185 downwards.
CGGCGACGTGACCGTCCTGTGCACCGGCGGGGCCCAGCGTTCGTTGTTCGACCCGGACTGCCCCCTGGTGATGCCGATCGACATCGGCACGAGCATCCTGCTCAGCGCACCCGGGCTGCTGATCGCGCTGTTCGCCCTCCGGCGGCACGCGAAGGCGCGGCTGACCATCGGCGTCGGCCTGACCG
>DATDJA010000058.1:0-7613 GCA_036520795.1 Candidatus Limnocylindrales bacterium | reverse complement strand
GCGGGCGTGAACCCGTCCGAGCCGAAGCTCGATCGCGGGCAGCCCCGGCGCATCGGTCACGGCCGCCGCCGCCTCGAGTGCCGCGATCGCGCCCGCGTAGTCGCCCCGCGCCGTCCGGACCTCGCCCAGGGCGACCTCGATCCCCGCCGCGTCCGGGTGGCCGAGCGCGAGGGCGGTCTCGAGGTGTGCCGATGCCTCGGGGAGCGCGTACAGCTCGCGCGATCGCAGGCCCGCCTCCCTGAACGCCTCTGCAGCCTCCGCGTCGCGGCCAGCGGCCCGCTCGTGGACGGCGATCTGCACCAGCCGCCCGGGATCGTCTCGAGGCCCCGGGGCGGCCCGCAGCAGGTCGGCCGTCCGGCCGTGGAGCAGGCGGCGTCGCGCGAGGCTCGTGCCCTCGTAGACCGCGTCCCGGAACTTCGCATGCGCGAAGTCGAACCTCGCCCCGGGGCTTGCCCCGATCTCCCGGACCAGGCCGCGCCGCACGAGCTCCTCGAGGGCGTTGACGGTCTCGTCCTCCGACCGGCCGCTCGAGCCTCGCACGAGATCCGCGTCGAAGGATCGGCCGATCGCCGCCGCGGCGGCGAGCACCTGTGAGCCCGTCTCGGTCACCGAGGCCAGTCGCTCGCGGATGAGGGCCCGGACCGTCCGCGCCGACTGGTCGTCCGGCCCGCCTTCGGCCGCGCCAGCGCCCTGCAGGGCCTCGACCACGAACAGCGGGAGCCCTTCCGACTCGGCGAGCAGCCGGTCGGTCTCGACCTGGGGCAGGCCGTTTGCGGCCGCGGCCTCGACCAGGTCGGCGACAGCCCCACGGTCGAGGCGGTCGAGGCGCACGGGCAGCACGCCGTCTACTGCCGACAGCGTCTCGGCGAACGCCGCTCCGGGCTCGTCGAGGTCCTCAGGGCGCCAGGTGAGGACGAGCAGGAGCGGGCGGCCCGCCAGCCGGCGTGCGAGCCACGCGAGCATCGACCGTGTCGATTCGTCGGCCCATTGGACGTCCTCAATCGCGAGCACGCCGGGCACCGGGCCGGCAACAAGCGCCTCCAGGCCGTCTGCCAGCGCCTCGATCAGCCGGACGCGTGCCGCCGGATCTCCCGTCGAGGACGGCGTGACGGGCGCGGAGTTGCCCGCGCGACCGGGAAGCGCCGACGGGAGCGCGACGAGACGCTCGAGCTCGTCCAGCGTCCGCGTCGGCAGACCCGCGAGGCGCGCGGCGGCGCCAGGCTGGGTCATGCCGGTCCGCAGGAGCTCCACGATCGGCCCGTACGCGATGCCCGCCTCCGACGCGTAGGCGCGAGCGATGAGGACGCGGCCGGCGCCGTGGCGGACCGACACGGCCGTCGCGTCGAGGAGCCGCGACTTGCCGATCCCCGCCTCGCCGGTGACGAGGGCGACAGCACCGTCGGCGACCGCGGATCGGTACGCGGTCAGCAGCGCGTCGAGCTCGGTCGCACGTCCGACGAGCGGCAGCGTCGCCGGCGCGCGCATGGTGGCGCCGGTCGGAGGCGTCGCCGCCGCGACCGCCTCCCGCTCGATCGCAACGTCCGCTCGGGCGTCGCGGATGGCCTCGTACAGCTCGGTGGTCTCGGCCAGCGGCGGGACGCCGAGCTCGCGCTCCAGGACCGCGACGCAGGCCCGGTACTGGCGGATCGCGGCGGCCCGGTCGCCCGATCGGGCGAGCAGGGCCATCAGCCGGCGGTGGGCGCCTTCGTCGAGGGTGTCGAGGTCGACGCGCCGCTCGGCGGCGCCCAGCGCGGTCGCAAGGTCCCCGTTGGCCTCGGCGACGGCGGCGAGCCGGTCGAGGACCGCCGCGACGGACCGCTCGACCGCGACGGCCCGGGATGCCCGCCAGTCGTCGAACTCCGCGCTGTCGCGCAACGAGAATCCGGCCAGGAACGGCCCGCGCGCAGCGGCGGCAGCCGCCTTGAGGCGTGTCGCGTCCGAGGACGACGACGCACGTTCGATCAGGTGGAGGTCGATCGCGTCGGTGTCAACCGCGAGGTCGACGGTCGAGCGGTCGACGCGCAGCCAGCGGTCGCCCAGCGCAGCGCGCAGCACGGACAGCGTCCGGCGCAGGGCACCGCGCGCCGACTCGTCGTCCGCGTCGGGCCACAGGAGCGCTGCCAGCTCTTCGCGCGCGTAGGGCCGGCGCTCCACGGCGAGCAGTGCCAGAATCGCCAGCGCCTTGCGCGTGTCCACCACGAGCGGGGCGCCGTCCACCGTGACCGTGAGCGGCCCGAGGACGCAGATCTCGAAGCCGCCGTCCGACCGCTCCGGGACACGCTGGCGGGCCATTCCGTAACGGTAGCGCGTCGACACCGGATCCCGTAACGATTGTCGGACGCGGCGAACGGATAGTGGTGGCGTGGTGAGGATGCAGGAACACCGAACCAGGTCGGGCGCCTCGCGCACGGATCGCCATCGTGCCGTGTCGCGGGTTGCGTGGCTGCTTGCCGCCCTGAACGCAGCGCCGTTGATCCTCGGCATCGTGGGAACGACGGTGTCCGGGGACGATCCGCTGGCGGACCGCCGCTTCGACGGGCGGCGCTACGACGCGGACCGGGCGGCATCGGCCTTCCGCGAGCGCCTGAGCCACGAGGTCGGGATGGCCACCGTCGCCGACGAGCTGCTGGCCACGATCGACGCCTCGGTCAGGCCTGCGAGTCGGGGCCTGTGGCTCCGCGAGGGGGGTCGATGAAGACGCGCTGGACACGATGGCTCGTGCGGGCCGTCGCACTCCTCACATTGACCGCCACCGCGGCTGCGACAGTCGTCGATGCCCTGAACGGCTGGCCCAGCGGTGGGTTGAACGCCCTGTACGGCGTTGCCGCCGCCGTCTTCATCCTGGTCGGCTGGCTGGTGGTGGAACGGGCGTCGGGGAATCCGGTCGGGTTGCTGCTCCTCACGTTCGGGTCCCTGTTCGCCGCGTACCTGGTCATCGACATATTCCTCCGGCTCCGCCCCGAGGCGCCCCAGGCCGTTGCCGGCGCGCTGTTCATCAGCACGCTCGACGCGCCGATGTTCATCGTGATCGCCCTGATCCTCATCGTCTTTCCAGACGGACGGTTGCCCTCACCACGTTGGCGCCCGGTGGTGGCGCTCGCCGTGCTCGCGACCGTGTTCGTCGTGGCGGGCACCCTGTTCGATGCGCGGCCGCTGCGGCTCTTCCCGCGCTATGTGAGCCCGGTCGGGATCCCCGGCGTCCCCGCAGACGCCCTCGTCCTGCTCAGCTACATCATCATGGCGACCCTGCTGGCGCTCGGCGCCATCGCCGTTGTGGTCCGCTGGCGGCGGGGTGACTCCGTGGAGCGCGAACAGATCAAGTGGGTGATCGCCGCGGCCATCGTCCTGCTCGTGGCCGAGGTCCTGAACATCCTGACCTTCGATCCTGCCCACATCAGCGCGCCGTTCGTGATCCTCGCGACCGTCGCGATCGCGCTCGTCCCGCTTGCCATCGGCATCGCGATCCTTCGCTACCGGCTGTACGAGATCGACCGGCTGATCAGCCGGACCATCGGCTACGCGATCGTGACCGGGATCCTGGGGGCCACGTTCGTGGTCACGATCGTCGGGGTGCAGGCGCTCCTCGCGTCGTTCACCCAAAGCCAGACGATCGCGGTCGCCGCGTCGACCCTGGTCGCGTTCGCGCTGTTCCAGCCGCTGCGCCGACGGGTGCAGCGTGCCGTCGACCACCGGTTCGACCGGCGGCGGTACGACGGGGACCGGACGGCGTCGGCCTTCGCCGAGCGCTTGCGGGACGAGATCTCCGTCGACGCGCTGGCGACCGAGCTGCGGACGACGATCGCGGCTTCCGTGAAGCCGTCGGCGCAGGCCCTGTGGCTGCGCAGGGCGACGAGGTGACGCGGGTGGCGGCGCGTCCGTCCAGGCTGCTCACGCGGGCGGTGTGGATCCTCGCGGCGATCGGTGTTGGCGCGACCGGCGTGCTGGCGTGGTCGTTCGCGACGTCGGCGTCCGAGGTCACGTTTGCTGCGGTCGGGTCGGCGATCTCGCTGACGGCATGCCTTGCGGCCTTCGTCCTGTGTGGGGCCATCATCGTGTCGAAGCAGCCCGACAACGTGGTTGGGCGCTTGCTGATGATCCCCGGGCTCGCCCTGCCGCTCAGTACCCTGGCCACGAACTGGCTCGCCGCCCTGGACGCGCCGCCACAACAGGCCACGCCCGCGCTCTGGCTGGTGCTGTGGGTGCTCACCTGGTCCTGGATCCTCCTCATCTTCCCGATCTTCCACCTGTTGCTGACGTTCCCCGACGGGCGACTCCTGTCGCGGCGCTGGCGGTGGGCGGTCGCCCTCGAGGTCGTGATGGTCGCGACCATGCTCACGTTCGCGGCGCTGAGCCAGGACATGGGGGTCGTGATCGACGACGAGAAGATCTGGACCATCGCCAACCCGATCGGGATCGTGCCCAACGACCTGTTCGACTCCGCGTTCGGCGGGATCTGGGATGCGGGTCTCCTTCTCATGACCGTGGTCAGCGCCACCGCCGTCGTCGTGCGCTTCCGGCGCGGGTCGCCCGATGTTCGCCAGCAGCTGAAGTGGCCGCTCCTCGCGGTCTTCGGCTTCGGGTTCGTCTACGGCGCAACGGCGGTCGATCCCCGCACTGCGTCTGACGGGTCGTTCCTGTTCGCGTTCGCGCTCGCGGGGATCCCGATCTCGGTGGCCATCGCCGTCCTCCGCTACCGGCTGTACGCGATCGATCGGATCCTCAGCCGGACGGTGTCCTGGGCCGTGATCACGGCGTTGCTGCTGGCGGTGTTCGTCGCCTTGGTGTTCGTGATCCAGGCGATCCTGGTAGGGGTCACGCAGGCTCAGACGGTCGCAGTTGCGGCATCGACGCTGCTCGCCGCGGCGCTGTTTCAGCCGTTGCGCGCGCGCGTGCAGCGGGTCGTGGACCGACGGTTCGATCGGGCACGGGTCGACGGCGAACGCACGTCGGCGAGGTTCTCGGAGCGGCTCCGCGGCCAGGTCGCGATCGAGTCGATCGTGGACGACCTTCAGGCCACCGTCGAAGCCTCGATCAGGCCGACCGCCCAGGCGCTCTGGCTGCGCGGCGCGCGCGGGCGCTCGCCGTCGGCCGGCTCGTAACGATCTCCGGACGACCGCCCACGAGGATGGCATCGATGACCGCACTGAGCCGCCCCTTCCGCCGCCTCACCCGTCGCTCCGGCGCCCCCGAGTCGACCGCCTCGCCGGTCGAGCAGGACCCCGTCGCCACGGCCGACCAGGCCGACATCGCGATCGACATTCCCGAGTCCGACCCGCTGTTCGCCTACCTCCAGGCCGCGCCCGGACCCGTCGACATCGCTCGGCTGGAGCTCGCCTCTCCGGCGTTGGAGGCGCTGCGCGACGGCGGGGTCGCACTGGTCGTGCCCCTGGTCACGCAGGGTGAACTGATCGGCACCCTCAATCTGGGCCCCCGGCTCTCCGAGCAGGACTACTCCTCCGACGATCGCCGGCTGCTGGCGACGCTCGCCGCGCAGGCGGCACCTGCCATCCGGGTCGCCCAGTTGGTCCGCGAGCAGGCGGCCGAGGCCGCCGAGCGCGAGCGGTACGAGCAGGAGATGAAGGTCGCCCAGCTGATCCAGCAGCAGTTCCTGCCGCGCGAGCTCCCGGACCTCCCCGAGTGGCAGGTCGCGGCCTACTACGGGCCGGCCCGTGTCGTCGGTGGTGACTTCTACGACTTCATCGACCTCGGCGAAGGCCGGATCGGCGTCGTCGTGGGCGATGTGACCGACAAGGGTGTCCCGGCGGCGCTCGTCATGGCCCGGACCCACTCGATCCTGCGCGCCGAGGCGCCGCGGCTGATCGCCCCGGCGGCGGTGCTTGCGCGGGCCAACGAGCTGCTCGTGCCCGAGATGCCCGCGCGCATGTTCGTGACCTGCCTGTATGGCGTCCTCGAGCCCGCGACCGGCCGGTTCGTGTTCGCCAACGCAGGCCACAACCTGCCCTACGTCCGGACCGGCGACGGGGTCATCGAGCTGCGCGCGACGGGGCTCCCGCTCGGCCTCCTGCCGGGGATCGCGTACGAGGAAACCGAGGGCACTGTCGGCCACGGCGACGCGGTGCTGCTGTACTCCGACGGCCTCGTCGAGGCGCACGGTCCGCAGCGGGAAATGTACGGCTTCCCACGGCTGCGCGAGGCCATGGCGACCGACGACGCCGGGAGCCAGCTACTCGACCGGCTGCTCGAGGAGCTGCACGCGTTCACCGGCCCCGGCTGGGAGCAGGAGGACGACATCACGCTCGTCACGCTCCGCCGGTCGAGCGGCGTGACGTCGGACGCCTGGTCGGTCGAACGGCCCGAGGTCGAGCTGACCCGCGACGCGCCGGATCCGGTCCGAGCGTCCGAGGCGCTCGCCGAGTTCACCATCGAGGGCGCGATCGGCAACGAACGCGACGCCATGCGCCGGGTCGCGGCGGCCGTGGCGCCGCTGAACCTGGAGCCGGCGAGGCTCGAGCGCCTCAAGACCGCCGTCGCCGAGACCGTGATGAACGCCATCGAGTACGGATCGCAGGGCGATCCCGAGGTCCCGGTCGACGTTCGCGTCGATGCCGACGCCGACACGATCACCGTCCGCGTGACCGATCGGGCGCTGTCGGGCCCGGTGCCGGACGCCGAGGCGCCGGACCTCGACGCCAAGCTCGAGGGGCGCCAGAAGCCGCGCGGCTGGGGCCTGTTCCTGATCCGCCACATGGTGGACGGCATGGACGTGCACGCCGCCGACGGCCTGCAGACCGTCACCCTGACCCTCGCCCGGGACGGGCGCTAGGAGCACGAGAGAGAACGACCATGAACGATGACGGACGACTCAGCGTCGAGGTCGCGACGGCGATCCCCGGCGAGGCGCGCCTCGCGATGCGGGGCGACATCGACATCGCGGCGGACGAGGTGCTCGCGGCGGCCTATGGGGAGGCCGTGGCGGCGGGTGCGACCCGCGTGATCCTGGACTTCGCCACCGTCGACTACATCAACTCGACCGGCATCGCGCTGATCGTCCGCCTCCTCGCCGAAGCGCGTCGCGACCATCGCGAGGTGATCGCGGTCGGCCTGTCCGACCACTACCGCGAGATCTTCCGGATCACGCGCCTGTCCGACTACCTCGTGATCGCCGACACGCCGGTCCCGTCCGGCACCCTGCAGGAGTCGCCCCGATGAGCACCACCGTCGACGTCGTACCGGCCGCGAGCGCGACGATCCTCCGCATCCACGGCGAGATCACCGGCGCGAGCGAGCCGGTCCTGATGGACGCCTACGGCCAGGCGCCGGCTGGCACCCGCTCGATCGTGCTCGACTTCAGCGACCTCGAGTACATGAACAGCGGTGGGATCGGCCTGCTGGTCACGCTGCTCGTCCGCGCTCAGCGTGGCGGCCAGCAGTTGCATGCCATCGGTCTGTCCGACCACTACAAGCAGATCCTCGCGCTGACCCGCCTCGACGAGGCGATCGGCATCCACGACGACGAGAGCGCCGCACTCGCGGCCGCATCCGCCTGATCGGAGGCCCATCATGACCGCACCCAGCCGCGCCCCGGGCGACGCCCCTCGCGACGCCGAGTCGTGGGCGAGGCCCGTCGACCGGCTGACGACGACCGCGAAGAC